>DOUW01000200.1 GCA_003520365.1 Massilia sp. | reverse complement strand
GCCAGGCGGGCGCGGCGCGCGGCGAACGGGTTCACGCGCCGGCCCTCCGGGCCAGCGGCGCGTTCAGTTCCTCGAGCTGTTCGACCGTGCCGACGTTGACCCAGGGGCCGGTGTAGATCTCGCCGCCGACGCGCTTCATGTCGATGAACTTGCGCATCAGGGGACCGAACTTGAGGAACTCGCCGGCCCGGACGCCCTCGAACATCTCGGGACGGTAGACGCCGATGCCGGCGAAGTTCCACTTCGGATCGCCGTCATTGGCCAGCGTGTACATGTCCAGGCCGAAGTCGCCGTCCGGGTTGTGCCAGGGGTTGGGCGTCAGGTACAGCCAGGCGATGTCGCGTTCTCCAGGCGGAATCGGCTGGCCCAGCATGTCGTTGTCGGGCAGCGCCTCGAGCACCTGGGAAAAATCGAAGTAGGGCGCGTAGATGTCGCCCGACACCGCCAGGAAGGGTTCGCCGCCCAGCAGGTGCAGTGCGTTGGCGATGCCGCCGGCCGTCTCCAGCGGGGTCGGCTCGTGCGAATACACGATGCGCGCGCCGTACTTGCTGCCGTCGCCCAGCTCCGCCTCGATCATGTGGCCGAGGTGCGAATGGTTGATGACGATGTCGACAATCCCGGCGCGCACCAGGTTCAGGACGTGCCAGGTGATGAGCGGACGGCCGCGCACCTTGAGCAGGGGTTTCGGGCAGGTGTCCGTCAGCGGACGCATGCGCTCGCCGCGGCCGGCGGCGAAGATCATGGCTTTCATGGGCTTCTCGAAAAATGCGCTTAGAACGTGTAGCCGACCTGCGGCGCGGCGCCGTCGCCAAAGGCGTCGAAGGCGTCGAGCAGGCGCAGCAGCGGTTTCAGTTCGGTGTAGCGGTTGGCGGTCTTGCGCACGTAGTCCATCACGGTCGGCAGGTCGCCCATGTAGATCGGCTTGCCGTCGCGGTAGTTCAGGCGGCAGAAGATGCCCAGGATCTTCAGGTGGCGCTGCAGGGCCATGAATTCGAAGTCGCGGTAGAAGGCGTCGATGTCCGGGTTGACCGGCAGGCCGACCTGCTTCGCGCTCTGCCAGTAGCGCACCACCCAGTCCAGCACGATCTCTTCGTCCCACTGGATGTAGGCGTCGCGCAGGAGCGAGGCCAGGTCGTAGGTGACCGGGCCGTAGACGGCGTCCTGGAAGTCGAGCACGCCCGGGTTGCCCTGGTCGAGGAACATCAGGTTGCGCGAATGGAAGTCGCGGTGCATGAACACCTGCTGCTGCGCCAGCACATTATTCGTGATGGTCTCGAACACCTTGTCGAGCTGCGCCTGCTGGGCCTCGTTCATGGTCACGCCGAGGTGGCGGCCGAGGAACCATTCCGGGAACAGGTTCATTTCGCGCAGGACGAAGGCGCGGTCGAACTCGGGCAGCACGCCGGGCTGGCTGTGCAGCTGGAACTTGATCAGGGCGTCGACCGCGTCCGAATACATGAAGGCGGCGTTGTCGGGATCGAGGCGCTGCAAATACGTGGTGGTGCCCAGGTCCGACAGCAGCAGGAAGCCGCGTTCGACGTCGCGCGCGACGATCGCCGGGACCGTCACGCCGGCTTCCTGCAGCAGGCCCTGGACGTGGATGAAGGCCGGGACGTTCTCGCGCTCGGGCGGGGCATCCATGGCGATCAGGGTGTCACCCAGTTTCTCGCGTAGCGCCGGCGCCACATCCAGGCGGAAATAGCGACGGAAGCTGGCATCCGACGAAGCCGGGCGGCGCGAACCGACTTCCACCAGGTCGAGCGAGCCCAGCCATTCGGTGAGCAGGGTCAGGCGTGCATCCTGCTCGGCGGAAGTAGGAATGTTTTGATACAAAGAAGACATGAAACGTCCAGGTGAAACCGGTTGAGGGAGAGTATTCCCATATAATAAGGGATTCAATCCAAAAAATCGCCCTTTATGGTGCAGCCCAAGAATCCATGAGCTGGTTTACGGCCCTACCATTCCCGCAGCGGCGGGCAGTTGCCTTGTCCGCCCTCGTTACCGTGGCCTCGGGGCCCTTGCACGCGCAAGTCGCGCCGGCTGCGCCCCCCGCCAACGAACAGGATCTTCCCGTCACCGTGCGCGCCGAGGAAATCGGCGGCCGCCCGGACCGCGAGATCAACCTCAACCGCGACGTCGAGATCACCCGCGGCCAGACCAGGATGACCGCCGACACGGCCTGCTACCGCCTGGTCGAGGACGAGGTCACGGCCAGCGGCAACGTCAACATGTGGCGTTTCGGCGACCGCTACCAGGGCGATGCGCTGCAGCTGAACCTCGAGACCGGGCGCGGCTGGGTGCTCAACCCCCAGTACCGCCTGCAGGTGAACAATGCCCAGGGCCGGGCCGACCGCATCGATTTCCTCGGCGAGAACGAGGCCCTGGTGGTGGACGGCACTTACAGCACCTGCGAGGGGACGAACCCCGACTGGTACCTGAAGTCGAGCACCCTGCGCCTCGATTCCGGACGCGACGTCGGCACCGCCGGCAAGACCGTCATCTATTTCAAGGACGTGCCGATCCTCGGCACGCCGGCCATGTCGTTCTCGCTCTCGGGCGCGCGCCGCTCGGGCTGGCTGCCGCCCTCGATCGGCTTCGGCTCGAAGGGCAAGACCGAGATCATGGTGCCGTATTACTTCAACATCGCGCCCAACCGCGATTTGACGGTATTCCCGCGCATGATGTTCGACCGCGGCCTGCAGCTGGGCGCGACCGGCCGCTACATCGGCGCCACCGACGGCGGCACCTATGGCGGCGAAACCCACTTCGAGGGCCTGCGTAACGACCGCATTTCCAACACCGACCGCTGGCTGGTCGACTCGCTGCACAACCAGCAGCTGAGCCCGAACTGGTCCTACGGCTGGAACCTGCACGCGGCCTCGGACGACCAGTACCTCAGCGACTTCTCGCGCTCGGTCTCGACCAGCGCCGAGCGCCAGCTGGTGCGCGAGGTCTACACCAACTACGCCACCCAGTACTGGAACCTGAGCGCGCGCGCCCAGAACTTCCAGGTGCTGCAGGAACCGGCGGCGGCGGCCAATCCGGCGCTGGCGATCCCGAAGCCCTACGCGCGCCTGCCGCAGATTAACTTCCACACCGGCCGTTTCGACGTCAACGGCTTCGACTGGGCCATCGACGCCGAGGCGACCCGCTTCACCCACTCGACATGGGACAGCGGCAACCGCGCGGTGATGATCTCGCAGGTGAGCTATCCCTGGGTGCGTCCGGGCTACTACATCACGCCCAAGGTGATGTTCCATGCCAGCAGATACGACATGGACAGCAACGCCGGCCGTCCGACCAGCCTGTCGCGCACGCTGCCGACGTTCTCGGTCGACGCCGGCATGGTGTTCGAGCGCGAAGCCAGCCTGTTCGGCACCGCCGCCACCCAGACGCTGGAACCGCGCCTGTTCTATGTGCGCACGCCCTACAAGAACCAGGACGACTTCCCGATCTTCGATAGCGGCGAGGCCGGCTTCAGCTACGCCCAGCTGTTCAGCGAGAACCGTTTCGTCGGCAACGACCGCGTCTCCGACGCCAACCAGCTGACGGCGGCCGTGGTGTCGCGCTTTATCGAGAGCAGCGGCGCCGAGCGCCTGCGCCTGGCCTTCGGCCAGCGCTTCTACTTCACCGAGCCGCGCGTACAGCTGCCGGGCCGCCCGGTGCAGGACCGCAAGGACCGTTCCGATCTGCTGCTGGCGGCGTCCGGCCGCATCGTCGAGAACCTGAACGTCGACGCCAGCGTACAATACGACGCGACGAGTTCGAGTGTGTACAGCCGCAACTATGGCGTGCGCTGGACCCCGGGCCTGCTGAAGGTGCTCAACGCCGAGTATCGCTACGTGCGCGACAGCTTCCGCAACGCCGACATCTCGGGGCAGTGGCCGCTGTCGAAGCGCTGGTTCGGCGTCGGCCGCGTCAGCTATTCGCTGCAGGACCACAAGGTGCTCGAGAGCCTGGTCGGGCTCGAGTACAAGGCCGATTGCTGGATCTTCCGGATGGGCGCGCAGCGCTTCGTGACGGCGGCCCAGTCGACCTCGACGCCGGTGTTCTTCCAGCTCGAGCTCAACGGCCTGTCGGGCATCGGCATGGGCAACCCGCTGGATTCGTTTTACAAGAGTATTCCCGGCTATACGCGGCTGAACACCAACGTCGGCCGTCCCTGATCGACCGGGACCATGGATGTTTTTTTGACCTGAATGAGTGCTTCCCAGATTATGCGTACTACCCGTTTGCATCACCTCCAGCTCGCAGCGGCGCTGCTGTGCGCGCTCACGGCCGGCACCGCGTTCGGCCAGGCCGCTCCAACGGCCGGTGCTCCAGCCAATGCCAATCCGGCAACCGGCACCGCCCCGGCCAATCCGGGCAGCGGCTTCCTGCCGCCGGCCTCGAGCAGCGCCAAGGTCGTCGACGCCGTCCGCGTCGTCGTCAACGACGAGGTCATCACCCGTAACGAAGTGCGCAACCGCGTGGCGCAGATCGTCCAGCGCCTGCGCGCCCAGAACACCCAGCTGCCGCCGCAGGAAGACCTGGAGCGCCAGGTGATCGAGGCGATGATCGTCGAACGCGCCCAGGTCCAGCTGGCCAAGGAAATGGGCGTGCGCGTCGACGACCGCATGCTCGACGCCGCCATCGGCCGCATCGCCCAGGAACAGAAGATGTCGGTCCAGGAAATGCGCAACCAGATGGAAAAGGAAGGCATGGCCTTTGCGGCCTTCCGCGAAGAGATCCGCAACGAGATCATGATGCAGCGCCTGCGCGAGCACGAGGTCGACAGCAAGATCCAGGTCTCGGACGCCGAGGTCGACACCTTCCTGGCCGCCGAGAAGGCCGCCGCCGCCGACCGCATCGAGGTCGACATCGCCCAGATCCTGGTCGGCATTCCGGCCAACGCCACGCCCGAGCAGATCGCCGCGCGCAGCGCCCGCGCCGAAGAGGTGATGCGCCAGTTGCGCACCGGCGCCGATTTCGCCAAGGTCGCCGCCACCTATTCCGACTCCGCCGACGCCCTGAAGGGCGGCGTGGTCGGCTGGCGCGAGGCGGACCGCCTGCCGCCGGTGTTCGCCAACGCGCTGCGCAAGCTCAGCCCGGGCCAGGTGACGCCCATCATCAAGACCAACATCGGCTTCTACATCCTGAAGCTGAACGACAAGCGCAGCCTGGCGAACAACACGCCGGAGCAGTCCGTGGTCGAGCAGACCCGCGCGCGCCACATCATGATGAAGGCGACGCCGACCATGTCGGCCGACGAAGTCAAGCGCAGGCTGGAAGAAATGCGCGCCAAGATCGAGAGCAAGGCCGCCACCTTCGAGGACCTGGCGCGCCAGAACTCGCAGGACAACAGCTCGTCCACCAAGGGCGGCGACCTGGGCTGGCTGTATCCGGGCGACGTGATGCCGGAATTCGAGGCCGCCATGGCGGCCATGAAGCCGGGCGAGCTGTCGGGCGTGGTCCAGACCCCGTTCGGCTTCCACCTGATCCAGGTCCTGGAGCGCAAGAGCGAAGACGTGACCCTGCAGAAGGAACGCAGCCGCGCGCGCGCCATCATCCGCGAGCGCAAGCTGGGCGAAGCCTTCGAGGACTGGGCGCGCCAGGTGCGCGACCGCGCCTACGTCGAGTATCGCGAGGAGCAGTAAGCCCATGGCCGCGCCGCAGGCAGTGCGCCCGACCCTGGCGTTGACGGTCGGCGAGCCGTCCGGCATCGGCCCGGAGATCTCGATCCGCGCGGCCTGGGGGCTGCGCGAGGCGGTCAATTGCGTGCTGGTCGGCGACGCCGCCTTCCTGGCGCTGACCGCCAGCCTGGTCGATCCGTCGATCCGTCTTTCCGCCCTGTCGGTCCAGGCCTTGCGCAACGGCGGCCTGCCGCATTTCGGCAAGGACCGCATCGCCGTGGTC
>DOUW01000354.1 GCA_003520365.1 Massilia sp. | reverse complement strand
GACGACGACGCCGTGCTCGACGCGCGCTTCGAGGCGGCCCTGGCCGCCCTCGAGGGCGACCGCGCCGGCTATGCGCGCCTGCTGGAAGAGAACCGCGCCACGCTGCTGCAGGAACTGCTGCGCCAGGAAGTGGCAAACGGCATCGACAGCGGCGCCGAGTTCGCGCGCGAGCGCCTGAAGCTGCAAGTCGAGGCGCTGCAGTCGAGTCTGCAGGCCGGCGACAGGCACGGCCACAAGCATGGCGACAGCCACGGTAGCAAGGGCGGCGGACTGCGCCAGCTGATCGCGCTGCCGGCCCTGGTCGACGAGCGCACCGCGCTGCGCATCGAGCAGCTCGTCATGCGCACCGCACGGGAGGGCAAATGAGCCAGGTGAGGGTACAGGCCGGGGACTTCGACCTCGGCCAGGAACTGGCGCGCCTGCGCGAGGGCGACGCCCGCGTCGGCGCCGTGGTGAGTTTCGTCGGCACCGTGCGCGACATGAACGACGGGTCGTCGGTCTCCGAGATGGAGCTGGAACACTACCCGGGCATGACGGAAAAGGCGCTGGAAGACATCGTCGAGCAGGCGAAAGCGCGCTGGCCGCTCTACAATGCGCTGGTGATCCACCGCGTCGGCCCGCTCGCGCCGCTGGAGCAGATCGTGCTGGTCGCCGTCAGCGCGGCCCACCGCGGCGAAGCCTTTGCCGCCTGCGAATTCATCATCGACTACCTGAAGACCGACGCGCCGTTCTGGAAGAAGGAGCAGACCCCGGAAGGCGCGCGCTGGGTCGATGCACGCCTGTCGGATGACAGCGCCAAGGCCAAGTGGAAGAGCGCATGAGGACCCGCGCTTGAGCTGGCTCGCGGTCGGGGCGGGCGCCGCGATCGGCGCCTGGCTGCGTTGGGGACTGGGCCTGTGGCTGACCAATGTGCACGCCTCGATCCAGGCCGGCACGCTGGCGGCCAACCTGGTCGGGGGCTACCTGATCGGCATCGCGCTCGGCTTTTTCTCGCATCATCCGCACCTGAGTCCCGAGTGGCGCCTGTTCGTCGTCACAGGTTTCCTCGGCGGCCTGACCACCTTCTCCAGCTTCTCGGGCGAATCGGTGGCGCTGATGCAGCGCGGCGAGTACGGCTGGGCGCTGGCGCATATGCTGCTGCACCTGGGCGGCTCCATCCTGCTGTGCATCGCCGGCTTTGCGACCTGGCGCGCGCTGCGCGGCTAGGGTCCGTCCGGATTTCCGCTCGGTTTGAACACCTGGAATCCCGTGCCAGGGAAGAGTTCGTCGCTCTCCCAGTACTGGAATGTCGTGTCGTTGCCTGCGTTGATACGGTAAAAGAAGTAGCGAAGGGTGTGGGGTGTGGGCATCGCCGCGCCGGAAAAGGCCATGATGACGGTGTCCTTGGCGACATAGATGTACCGCGGCGCCGTTTCGTTCGTCCATTCGAGCTTCGTCAGCTTTTTCAGCACAGGATCGTCGTACACCAGGACGCCGCGTTTCATCTTGCCGGGTAAAAAGACGTTCAGTACCCGGACCGTGTTGCCCACGCAGTTCGAGTGCACGGCGTCGCCGATCGCGTCATCCATGTCGAACAGCGGCCTCTTGTTTTTGCTTCCCTCCTGAAGGTAGAACGAATACTGCCCGTCCGCTTCCGATTGACTGATGAGCTTGACTTCACGCGCCCCATCCACGCCAACGTCACAGCTCGCCAGGATTGTGGATTCAGCCAAGATATCGCGGCCCCTGTTTCCAAGCCGGCTATTCGATATGCCGGGATCGGAAATGACGCCTATGTCGATGAGAAAGCGCGCTGCTTCTTGCGTTTCGCCGCAATGCAGCGCGCACTTGATCGTCACGCTCATCCAATACCGGCTGGGGATCTGCAGCGTGTTTATCACGGAATAGTCCGCTGCCAGTTGTTCGGACAAGCGGCGCCGGCCTGCCGGCGACGTGTCGAACCAGTCGCTTCCGTCTTCCTGCCAGGGCGTCCAGCCGCGATGCCGGAACTGGGCCTGCAAACGCTCGACCATGTCGACCGTTTCCTCGAATGGCAGGGCTTCCAGCATGGGTGAAGTCGTCAGGCTGCTGACCTTTTCCCTTTCATAGGCTACGGACGCGAATTTTGTGGGGGGCAAGAGGAAGCCGTGCCGCGGATCATTGAACTCGATGACGACTGCCGGTTTGTCGATGAATGTCCATCCGGCGCCACTCTCGTCGTCATGGGGATTGCCGTAGCCGTTCACGACCGGATACGTCGATCCCTTGACCACTTCGTCGTAGTGCTGCCCAATCCGCAAGGACAGCAGGGTCGGATCGGGCTCGTCCAGCCACCAGCCCATGCCCACGGCGCCGATCGAGATCACGATGACGACAGAGGTTTTTTTCACCTCAGGCCCCACCATGGTAGATTTCCGTAATGGACCGTTCGACGGCCAGTCTTTCCCTTCCCTGCAACAGCTTGTGGAACTGCTTGGCCGCTGCGAGCACGAATTGCATTCGTTCGTCCTTGTCCCAGAGCCGCGCAGCCGTTTTCTTCGTGAACCAGGTTGTCAGCCCGGGCTGTGTGTTGCAGTGCGCGGACAAGCTGAGCTTGATCTCGGCATGACGGCCTGAGGGCAGGCCGGTTACCCAGGCGAACTGGTTGCCTGCCAGGGCAGCTTGGGTTGCCGGATTATCGTAAATGATTTTTTGCAGGATATTCACCTGCTCATGATGTGCCAGCGCCTGCACGCTCTCCTCGATCCTGCCTTCGACAAGTGCTGTGAATCCTTTGATGATGTCATCTTGCGCTGTCCCGAAGCGGAGCATACCCGGCTTCAGCTTCCATAACACCTTGTGTTCGATGCTTTGCCTGTCCTTCAGGCACCGTCCGAGGTGGGCGAGGCGTTCCCGGTCCGACTTGTCGCTTGCCAGCATGAAGAAGCGGTGTAGCGGATAAATATCCAGGAAGAGGTGCAAGTTTCCGAGCGCCAGTTCCGCGTACATCTGCTCGGATCCCATCCCCGCGCCGAGTTCGTACAAGTTCTTGCTGAGGAATTCGAAGCTGTCCTGTCCGGGACGTTTTCGGATCTCGGCGCCCATGTCGGCGATGGTGCGCGCCGCATGCAGCAAACCGCAGCCGACCTGCTTGGAGGCGAAGGCCGCCAGTCCCGCCCATTGGAAGCGCCGGTCCGTCAGCCATAGGAACGCGTAGGCGGAGTTGATGCGCCGGTTGATGCGGACCGGATCGTCGACCAAACGGCCCGTTCTGGCATCGGTCAGCCATTTTTCCGCCTCCGCCTGACAGCGTAGCCACAGGCTGGCACAGCCTTTCACCGGAACCTCGACCGCCTTGATCACTTCGCCATTCTTGAGGACTGGCCGGATCGTGCATTCGGGTAGGGGCGTCGTGTTGCAATCGAGGGGAACCGCGTCGTTGCCGTGCAGGATGAAGGGGCCGTTCATCTAGGACGGGTCGGCGATATGCCAGGCCAGGAGTGCCGCGCGGTCGGCACGGCTCAAGGGCCGGGTGAGTCCGTCTTCATCGGTCACCCCCTCGATCTGCTTGTCGGCGAAGTCCAGGCGGTAGGGACGGTGCCGGTGCGGCTGTTGGGTCGCCTCGTCCACAAGACGCAGGGGAAGCTCGTCCGTGGTCGCCATGCTCTTCGGTAGCCGTGCTTGCGCCGCTTTCATCGCGGCCGGCCCGGTCAATTGGTCTTCCTCCGCTGTGATGAGCTGCGACCTGTGCGTTTGCACTGCGATCAGGCGTGGCGGTGGATTGCAACGGCACACGCACAGGTAGTTCTCCAGCGCTGCCTGCCTGCCGTTCCACTTGTCGGAAAGGCGCGGTCCGTCGCAGAGGATCTTGCCATCCGCGTGGCAGGCAGGACAGGCAACGGTATCGCCTTCCAGTGCCATACGGACACCATTGATGGAACAGAAGGACGTCGCCGTCGTAACGACGCCGCCGACCGTTGTCTTTGCCCCCAGGGTAATGTGATACCGCCGCATTGCGCCTCCTGCCTTGAAATGAGCTGTTCAAGCGAGAAGGAAAATGTAGCGTGCCTGGTCGTACGCGGATTGATGCCGCACATTCGTATAAAACCTGGACGCGCGAGCGCGGTCATCCTCAAGAAGCGTCCTTGCTTGCTCGCAGCGGACTGTTATTTCTCAATGACGCATCAAGCTTCGCTGGCAAAGTTTCGGCTGGACAATAACCGGAGCCAGCCATGACCAATGCCTACCGCCCGACCGCCGCCTTCGTCGGTGCTTCCTGGGGTGCACTGCTGATCGGTGCGATCGCCTACCTGATCGGCCTGTGGAACGCCCAGATGCAGCTCAACGAGAAAGGCTATTACCTGACCCTGCTCATGTACGGCCTGTTCGCCGCCGTCTCGCTGCAAAAGACGGTGCGCGACCGCAGCGAAGGCATTCCCGTGACCAACCTGTACGCCGGCCTGTGCTGGGTATCGCTGCTGGCGGCCCTGTTGTTGCTGACGGTGGGCCTGTGGAACGCCACGCTCGAACGCAGCGAGAAGGGCTTCTACACGATGTCTTTCCTGCTCAGCCTGTTTGCCGTGGTTGCGGTGCAGAAAAACGTGCGCGACGTGGGCGCCATCGCTGCCGCGCCCACGGTTCGTCCGAACGAGGCGTGAGCGATACCCGTAGGGTGGGCGCCCCGTGCCCACGCGTGACGCCTGCATCGTGTTGGCGCCTATAAAACGCAGCGTCTGCTCATCGTTTACGCGTGGGCACGGGGCGCCCACCCTACTTGCCTTTCGCGATCTTCGTTACCCAGGCGCCGCGTCCGTCCTGCTGCGCCACAGCGAGTACGCGATACCGGCCGCGATCAGCATTGCCGTCACCGCCAGCGACAGCCAGGCCGGCACCTTGCCGCCGAACACGAAGTCGCCCAGGAAGATCTTCGAGCCGATGAACACCAGCACCGCCGCCAGCGAGTACTTCAGGTAGCGGAAGCGCTGCACCACGTCCGCCAGCGCGAAGTACAGGGCGCGCAGGCTCAGCACCGCGAAGATGTTCGAGGTGTAGACGATGAACGGGTCGCTGGTGATCGCGAAGATCGCCGGCACGCTGTCGACCGCGAAGATGACGTCGGTGAACTCGACCATGATCAGCGCCAGCAGCAGCGGGGTCGCGTACCAGAGCTTGCGCCCAGGCTGCGACGGGTGCGGCAGCCGCACCAGGAAGTCGTGGCCATGGGTGGTTTCGCTCACCCGCAGGCGGCGCCGCAGCCAGGCCAGCAGGGCGCTGTCGCGCACGCTGTCCGGGTTCTCGGACACGAACAGCATCTTGATGCCGGTGACGACCAGGATCGCGCCGAAGATGTAGAGCACCCAGTAGTAGCTGGCGACCAGGGCCGCGCCGGCGCCGATCATGATGCCGCGGGTGACGATCACGCCCAGGATGCCCCAGAACAGCACGCGGTGCTGGTACAGCGGCGGGATCGCCAGCGTCGCGAAAATCAACGAGATGACGAAGATGTTGTCGAGCGAGAGACTCTTCTCGATCAGGAAGCCGGTGTAGAACTCCATCGACTTTTCGCTGCCGAAGCCGTGCCAGACCCACAGGCCAAAGGCGAGGCCGGCGCTCAGGTAGAGTGCCGACAGCTTCAGGCTTTCCTTGACGCCGATGACGTGGTCATCGCGGTTCAGGACCCCCAGGTCGAAGGCCAGCAGCAGGACGACGACAGCCAGGAACACCAGCCACATCCACACCGGTGCGCCCAGCCAGACGATACTGAAGAAGTCCATGGCATCAGCCCTCCGTGACGGCCTCGCCGTTCGCCGGCACCGACCAGCGGCGCTGGGCGCGCCGGATCAGCAGGCCTTCGCGGCTGTCGATCAGGCGGTCGGCGTGGACGATGTCGAGCATCGCCTTAAGCACGTGCATGCGCAGCAGCGGGTCGGCGACGTCGTCGAGCAGGCGGTCGAGCGTCGCGTTGTCGATCTCGATGTCGGCCGCATCGCGGCGGCGCGCGGCGTCGAGCAGGTCGTCGCACAGGGCGACGACGGCGTCGTCGAAGCGCTCGGCATCGACGCCGAGCCGCTCCAGGATCGCGCTGTGCTCCAGCGCCTTCATTTCCGACGGCGCCTGGTGGCCGTCGACGATCATCGACAGCGCCAGCAGGCGGCAAACGGCGTCGGGGCTATCGGTGGCATACAGTCGCATGGTGTCCTCGCTTGGGTGGTGGTTGATGAATGTCAGCTTAGGCGAGCACGGGACATTGAGAAACCGATAAAACCTTGAGGAATCCTCAGGTTTTTTCGAAGGATTGCAGGTTGGTGGTGCGTCGCCGCCTTGACGATCTTGAAAATTCAGGGCATCTCCCACATGTTCTTCCCAGTTAAATTACACTCACTAGGGAGCAACAACATGCGGCAAGATAAATTGACGACCAAGCTCCAGGAAGCACTGGCGGATGCCCAGAGCCTGGCGGTCGGCAACGACAACCAGTACATCGAATCGGTCCACCTCTTGAGCGCGCTATTGAACCAGGACGACGGCGGCGCGCGCTCGCTCCTGCAGCGTGCCGGCGTGAACGTCGGCGGCCTGACCAATGCCCTGCGCAGCGCGCTCGAGCGCTCGGCCAAGGTCTCGGGCACCAGCGGCGAAGTGCTGCCGGGGCGCGACCTGGTGGCCCTGCTGAACCTGGCCGACCGCGAGTCGCAGAAGCGCGGCGACCAGTTCCTGTCCAGCGAAATGGTGCTGCTGGCGCTGACCGAGGAGAAATCCGAGGCCGGCCGCCTGGCGCGCGAAAACGGCCTGGCGCGCAAGTCGCTGGAGTCGGCGATCTCCGCCGTGCGCGGCGGCGAGAACGTGAATTCGCAGGACGCCGAAGGCCAGCGCGAGGCGCTGAAGAAATACACCCTCGACCTGACCGAGCGCGCCCGCATGGGCAAGCTCGACCCCGTGATCGGCCGCGACGACGAGATCCGCCGCGCGATCCAGGTGCTGCAGCGCCGCACCAAGAACAACCCGGTACTGATCGGCGAACCGGGCGTCGGCAAGACCGCCATCGTCGAGGGCCTGGCCCAGCGCATCGTGAACGGCGAAGTGCCCGATTCGCTCAAGGGCAAGCGCGTACTGTCGCTCGACATGGCGGCGCTGCTGGCCGGCGCCAAGTACCGCGGCGAGTTCGAGGAGCGCCTGAAGTCGGTGCTGAAGGAGCTGGCCCAGGACGAGGGCCAGACCATCGTCTTCATCGACGAGATCCACACCATGGTCGGCGCCGGCAAGGCCGAAGGCGCGATGGACGCCGGCAACATGCTGAAACCGGCCCTGGCGCGCGGCGAGCTGCACTGCGTCGGCGCCACCACCTTGGACGAATACCGCAAGTACGTCGAGAAGGACGCCGCGCTCGAGCGCCGCTTCCAGAAGATCATGGTCGACGAGCCGAGCGTGGAGGCGACGATCGCCATCCTGCGCGGCCTGCAGGAGAAATACGAGCTGCACCACAAGGTCGAGATCACCGACCCCGCGATCATCGCCGCGGCCGAGCTCTCGCACCGCTACATCAGCGACCGCTTCCTGCCCGACAAGGCGATCGACCTGATCGACGAGGCCGCATCTAAAATTAAGATCGAGATCGACTCCAAGCCGGAAGTCATGGACAAGCTGGAGCGCCGCCTGATCCAGCTGAAGATCGAGCGCGAAGCGGTGAAGAAGGAAACCGACGAGGGCTCGCTGCGCCGCCTCGAACTGCTCGACGAAGAGATCGCCCGCCTCGAGCGCGAGTACAACGACTACGAGGAAATCCTCAAGTCGGAAAAGGCGGCGGTGCAGGGCACCACCCACATCAAGGAAGAGATCGAGCGCATCCGTCACCAGATGGAGGAAGCCAAGCGCCAGTCGAACTGGCAGAAGGTCTCCGAGCTGCAGTACGGCCGCCTGCCGGAACTCGAGGCGCAACTCAAGCATGCCGAGGAAGCGGCCGCGGGCAAGGACGGCGAACTCGAAAAGCCGAAGCTGCTGCGCACCCAGGTCGGCGCCGAGGAGATCGCCGAGGTGGT
>DOUW01000353.1 GCA_003520365.1 Massilia sp. | reverse complement strand
GCGCCAGCGCAGCCGGGTCGGCCCCGAACAGGTCGCCGCTGGCGTACACCAGCAGCGGACGCACGCGCTTGCCGCCGCCCAGCGTCGTGTAGCGCATGGCGTCGTGCAGCTTGGCAGGTTCCGCGCCGGCGGCCGGCAGGAAGTCGGACAGCGCGGTTTCGACCTCGGCCTGGACGCCCGCCATCCAGTCGCTAAATGAAACGGAGGACACGGCGCTCATTGGCCGCCCTCGCCCGCGCCGTCGGCGCTGAAGGGCTTGAGCATGTCGCCTTCGAGTACTTTCACCTGGGACTCGACTTTGTCGAGCTGGGCGGCGCAATACTTCACCAGCTCGGAACCGCGCGCATAGGCGGCGACCGAGGCTTCCAGCGGCAGTTGGCCCGCCTCCATCTGGGAGACGAGCTGGGCCAGTTCGGCCATGGCCGCCTCGAAGGACGCCGGCGCAGTCGCTTGCGCGTTTGAATTGTTTGCCATAGTTACTTGTTGTGTTGGGGCAGCGACCCCAGAGAATGACGCAACCTGTGCGCCATGGGGGAGTCTAATCGCGTATTTTAGAACAATCCTTACCCTTGGGGTGGTCGCGCAGATGCTGAGTATCTTGACAGGAAGCTCATATTTTAGCGCAAGCGCCTTCAACGCCATGAAAACCATGCCATTCCGGCAATTTCTTTGCCTCTGTGCGCCACAGCCGCGCGCCGGTCCGAGACTGTAGAGCTCGTTACACGGTATAATCTCCGGTTCTGTCCGAAATACCGTATTTCCAAATCCAAAATACTGGTCTTTGGATTCTTTCTCTTCTTTGGGGTCCTCGAAAAGCGATTTTCGAGGTCCCTCGGCTCGGTGCTTTTATAAAAGGGGGGTTGGGATGTCCGATCTGGCTACCCACGCCAAGCTGGCGCGCTCGTGCGCTCAGCTTCCGGTAAATGTTTATTTTGACAATGCGCTGCTGCAGCGTGAGATCCAGCAATTGTTCCAGAAGGGGCCACGCTACGTCGGTCATGAGCTGATGGTGCCGGAGGTGGGCGACTTTGCCACGCTGGCATCGGAAAACGAAGGCCGCATGCTGGTGCGCAATGCCAATGGCATCGAGGTGCTGTCCAACGTCTGCCGTCACCGCCAGGCGCTGATGTTCAATGGCCGCGGCAACGCCAAGAACATCGTCTGCCCGCTGCACCGCTGGACCTACGACCTGAAGGGCGAACTGATCGGCGCGCCGCATTTTGCGGAAACGCCCTGCCTGAACCTGTCGAAGTCGCCGCTGCAAAGCTGGAACGGCCTGCTGTTCGAGCAGAACGGCTACAACGTCATGGAAAAGCTCAAGGAACTCTCGGTCACCAAGGACCTGGATTTCTCGGGCTACCTGTTCGACCACGTCGAGATCCACGACTGCGACTACAACTGGAAGACCTTCATCGAGGTCTACCTCGAGGACTACCACGTCGAGCCTTTCCACCCGGGCCTGGGCAACTTCGTCACCTGCGACGACCTGAAGTGGGAATTCGGCCGCGACTACAGCGTGCAGACCGTCGGCGTGAACCGCGGCCTGCAGAAGGCCGGCTCGCCCGCTTATAAAAAGTGGCAGGAAGCGGTCCTGAAGTTCAACGGCGGCAAGGAGCCGAAGCACGGCGCGATCTGGCTCACGCTCTACCCGAACATCATGGTCGAGTGGTATCCGAACGTGCTGGTCGTGTCGACCCTGTTCCCGCTGGGTCCTCAGAAGACGCGCAACGTGGTCGAGTTCTACTACCCGGAAGAGATCGCCCTGTTCGAGCGCGAGCTGGTCGAGGCCGAGCGCGCCGCCTACATGGAAACCTGCGTCGAGGACGACGAAATCGCCCAGCGCATGGATGCCGGCCGCAAGATTTTGCTGGACCGCGGCGTCAACGAGGTGGGCCCCTACCAGTCGCCGATGGAAGACGGGATGCAGCACTTCCACGAGTGGTATCGCAGCAAGATCGAGCTGTAACGGTCCGCTGTAACAACGCAGGAATTTGATGCCTTCACTCTGGATGCTGTTCGCCAGCTTCGCGTTTGCCGCCATGGGCGCGGGCGTGAAGCTGGCTTCCGAGTTCTATACCACCTCCGAACTCCTCTTCTACCGTGGCCTCATCGGCTCGGTCATCCTGCTGGCCATCGTGCGCCAGCAGGGCGGCACCTTCCGCACGCCCTTCCCGAAAGCCCACCTGTGGAGGAGCGCCGTCGGCGTCACCTCGCTGTGGCTGTGGTTCTTCGCCATCTCGAAACTGCCGCTGGCCACCGCCATGACCCTGAACTACATGGCGCCGATCTGGATCGCGGCCTGGATGTTCCTGCTCGGCTGGTGGACGAAAACCAAGCACGCCGAGTGGCCGCTGGTGCTGGCGGTCGGCGCCAGCTTCTTCGGCGTCACCCTGGTGCTGCAGCCGGCGATCGCATCGAACCAGTGGCTGGGCGGCCTGGCCGGCGTGTGCTCGTCGGTGATCTCGGCGATGGCCTACATGCAGGTGCGCAAACTCGGCCAGATGGGCGAGCCCGAATACCGCGTGGTGTTCTATTTTTCGCTGACGACCGCCCTGGCCGGCATGGCGGGCGTGATCGGTGGCGACGGTGCGGAAAGCGGCTTCCCCTTCCACGGCCATACGCTCTACGGCGGCCTGCTGCTGCTCGGGATCGGCTTCGCCGCCCTGATGGCGCAGATGGCGATGACGCGCGCCTACCGCGTCGGCAAGGTGCTGGTGGTGGCCAACCTGCAGTACACCGGCATCGTGTTCTCCAGCCTGTGGGGCCTGCTGCTCTGGGGCGACCGCTTCGACTGGCACGTCTGGCTCGGCGTCGGTGTGATCCTGGCATCGGGCATCGCGGCGACGTTCTACAATACGAGGAGCACGGCGCGCGGCGCCGTCACCGAAAAGACCGACCCCATCGCCAGCGAACTGTGAGGACGCCATGTACACGACCCTGATCTCCGCCGCCGACCTTGTCGCCAGCATCGACCACCCGGACTGGGTCGTGGTCGACTGCCGGCACGACCTCGTGAATCTCGCCTTCGGGCGCGAAGCCTATGCCGCCGGCCACCTGCCGGGCGCCGTGTTCGCCGACATGGAAACCGACCTATCGGGCGCCAAACGCGGCGCGGACGGCGTGTTCCGCGGCCGCCACCCGCTGCCGGACAAGGAGGCGCTGGTCGAGACCCTGCGGGCCTGGGGCGTGAACGACCGCACCCAGGTGGTGGCCTACGACGCCCACGGCGGCATGTATGCCGCGCGCCTGTGGTGGC
>DOUW01000352.1 GCA_003520365.1 Massilia sp. | reverse complement strand
AGGGCGGCTCGGGCGTGACCCGCCTGTACGGCGAGGTCGGCGAGCTCGACGCACGGGTATCGGGCTCCGGCAAGATCGACGCGGCCGAGCTGCGCGCCGGCTGCGCCAAGCTGGCCGTGAGCGGCTCCGGACGCCTGATCGTCGGCGAGGTGCGCGGCGAATACGCACGCGCCAACGTCAGCGGCTCGGGCCTGGTCCAGGCCAGCGGCGCGGTGCAGCGCCTGAATGCGAGCGTGAGCGGCTCGGGCAGCGTCGACATGGCGAACCTGAGCAGCGAGAAGGGAGAGTTGTCGACCAGCGGCTCGGGCGGCATCTCGGCCACCGTGCGCCAGTCGGTGTTCGCGCAAGCCAGCGGCTCGGGCCCGATCCGCGTCTACGGCCAGCCGGCCCAGCGCAATATCAGCGGCCGCACGGTGCAGGTGTTGTAAAAACGGACGCGGCGGATCCGGAATTCGGTGCGTCGCAACCCGTAGGGTGGGCACGGGGTGCCCACCCTACGAAGCGGTGCCGCGATCCATCAAGCGGCAGCGCGGCGACGCATGATCGCCGCGGCGCAGCGTATTACAGCAAGTGATCCAGCAACTCCGGCCCGAACACCTCGCGGTGCAGGCGCGCCGGAGGCACGCCGGCGTCCAGCAGCGCCAGCCACTGCGCCTGCATGAATTTCAGCGGGCCGCAGATCCAGACATCGGCCGCCTCGCGGTCCCAGCTTGGCAAGCGCGCCACGTCCATGCGGCCGGCCAGCACGCCGGCTTCGCCATTGACCTCTTCGTAGAAAGTGGCCACGTGCAGGTTCGGCATCGCGGCCTGGGCGGCGGCGACGTCGCTTTGCAGCGCATGGTGGCGCGCATCGCGCGCGGCGTGGGCGAAGATCACCTGGCGCTGCGGGTTGACCAGGGCGATCCTGTTCAGTGCCGAGACCATCGGCGTGATGCCGACGCCGGCCGACAGCAGCACGATCGGTGCGTCGGATTCGGTATCGGGCGTGAACTCGCCGAACGGATGGGTCACCTGCAGCACGCTACCCGCCTGCACGTTGGCGTGGATCCAGTTCGACACTTCGCCGGCCGGGGTGGCGTCCTGCGCGTCTTCGCGCTTGACCGAGATGCGCAGGCTGTCCTTGCCCGCGGCGTCGGACAGGCTGTACTGGCGCAGCTGGTGGCGCCCGTCCGGCAGGTCGACGGCGACGCTGACGTACTGGCCGGCCTGGAACGGCGGCAGGGGTTTCTCGTCCGCCGCGACGAAGCGGATCGACAGCACGTTGTCGCTTTCTCGTTTGACTTCCGTGACGCGCATCGGCCGGGTCTCGCCCGGTTCCACGCCGGCGGTGCTGTACATCTCGGCTTCGGCCGCGATCAGCAGGTTCGCCAGCGAGTTATAGGCTTCGGCCCAGGCATCGATCAGCGGCTTGGTTGCGGCCTCGCCCAGGGTGGCGGAAATGGCCGCCAGCAGGTGCCGGCCGACGATCGGGTAGTGCTCGGCGCGGATGCCGACCGAGACGTGCTTGTGCACGATGCGCTTGACCACCGGCCCCAGCGCTTCCGGCGTCCCGATGTTCGCCGCGTAGGCGAAGACCGCCGAGGCCAGCGACTGCTGCTGCGCGCCGCGCGCCTGGTTGCCCATGTTGAACAGGCGCGTCAGTTCCGGATGCTCGCCCAGCATGTTCTTGTAGAAGAGGGTGGTGATGGCGAGACCGTGTTCGCGCAGGACGGGGACGCTGGCATCGATGTACGGACGGGAAGCGGCGGAGATCATCGTGTATTCCTCAGTTCTTGCATTTAAAATGCAACTTTAAAGTTCAAAAAAACGCCTGCACCTGGCAAGCGGGGTTGGTTCAAAATTACAGTGCGGCCATGGTGCCGCCGTACCGCGTGGGGACAAGTCCCCACCCTACAACGGCAAAGACGAGTTTTCAGCGCCACTCCAGAACATCTTGTGCATGCGTACGATCTGCTCGCCGGTATTGCCTTCGGTGATACGGGCCAGCGTGTAGCGGTCCATCTCCTGGTAGAAGGCGCGCATGCCGGCGCGCAGTACGCCGCGCAACTGGCAGTCCAGGCTCAGGGCGCATTGCGTGCCCTCGCAGTCGACCAGCTCGTCGTCGCCTTCGAGTTCGCGCAACACCTGGCCGATGGTCAGCACCTGCGGATCGGCGGCCAGGCGCAGGCCGCCGTTGCGTCCGCGCATCGCACGGACCCAGCCGGCGCGGGCCAAGTGGCCGACCACCTTCACCAGGTGGTTCAGCGGCAGATTGAACTGCGTGGCGATCTCCGCGACCGTCACCGGATGCGGCCGTTCGCCGGCGCGCTCGAGGTAGATCAGCACGCGCAGGCCGATGTCGGAAAAGCGGGTCAGGCGCATCGGATATGTTCTGTGAGTAACGGAAATATTCTAGCGCACAAATAAGCATTTGTGATGCATATTTTGAGAAAACTATTTTCTCAAGGACAGCAGAACGGCCCTATAATCGCGAACTTTGGCTGTCCTTCTGTGCTCAGCCATTTTTCAATTTATAGCGCCTAAGAAAATCTCCAGGGTAAGGGATGCGGCCGCCCGACGCAGCGTCGAAGACAGTACGCTTGTACGGCGAGACGATGCAACGCAGCCATGGAGGTTTTGTTAGGCGCTCTTTGCACGACCAAAGGACACTTCGTGAATCTGACACTGGGCCAGAAGCTGTTTCGTACCAAATCGGCTGAACGCGCGCACGACGACAGCCACGCCCACGGCGGCACGCTGACGCGCTCGCTGGGCCTGTTTCCGCTGACGATGATCGGCGTCGGCGCCACCGTCGGCACCGGCATCTTCTTCACGATGGTCGAAGCGGTGCCGAAGGCCGGCCCCGCCGTGATCCTGTCGTTCCTGATCGCCGCGCTGACCGCCGGCCTGACCGCGCTCTGCTATGCCGAGCTGGCCGGGCGCGTGCCGGCTTCCGGCTCCTCCTACTCCTTCGCCTACGCCACCGTCGGCGAATTCGCCGCCTTCATCGTCGCGGCCTGCCTGCTGCTCGAATACGGGCTGGCCGGCAGCGCGGTGGCGATCGGCTGGTCCGACTACCTGAACAACTTCCTGCAGAATGCCTTCGGCTGGCAGATCCCGGAACACCTGCGCTCGCCGATGTTCGTGTCCGATCACAGCAACCTGAGCGTGCACGCCGGGAATTTCAACCTGCCGCCGGTGCTGCTGGTGGCCATGTGCTGCATCCTGCTGATACGCGGCGCCAAGGAGTCGGCGACCACGAACGCGGTCATGGTGGTGATCAAGCTGGCGATCCTGGCCTTCTTCGCCGCCATCGCCTTTACCGGCTTCGACGCCAACAACTTCACGCCCTTCTTTAACCAGGACGCCAGCAAGGGCTTCGCCGGCATGGCCGGCGTGACCGCCGCCGCCGGCACCGTGTTCTTCTCCTTCATCGGCCTGGACACCATCGCCACCGCCGGCGAAGAAGTGAAGGACCCGCGCCGCAACGTGCCGATCGGGATCCTCGCGGCCCTGGTCATCGTCACCGTCTTCTACCTGCTGGTGGCGCTGGCGGCGATGGGCGCCCAGCCGGCCCACATGTTCGAGGGCCAGCAGGCCGGCCTGTCGGTGATCCTGCTGAACGTCACCGGCAAGGCCTGGCCGGCGCTGGTGCTGTCGGCCGGCGCCGTGGTCTCGGTGTTCTCGGTGACCCTGGTGACGATCTACGGCCAGACGCGCATCCTGTACGCCATCAGCCGCGACGGCCTGATCCCGAAGACCTTCCAGAAGGTCAATCCGCGCACCGGCTCGCCGGTGTCGAACACCCTGATCGTCTGCCTGGTGGTCGGCCTGATCGCCGGCCTGGTCGATGCCACCTTCCTGTGGGACATGGTCAGCATGGGCACGCTGACGGCCTTCATCGTGGTCTCGATCGCCGTCCCCGTGATCCGCGCCAAGCAGGGCCCGAACGCCGAGCATGGCTTCAAGGTGCCCTTCGGTCCCTACGTGATCCCGGGCCTGTCGATCGCCGCCTGCCTGTACATCATGAAAGATTTGCCGCCGGCGACCTACCGGGTGTTCATCATCTGGATGGTGGCTGCGGTCGCGACCTATTTCCTGTACAGCGTGCGGCACAGCCGCTTGAACAGGAAGGGCTGACTGCCTTCACGCGCATGAACAAGAACGCCGCTTTCACAGCGGCGTTTTTTATTGCGGCTCGTAGGGTGGGCACGCCGTGCCCACGCATTTCGCACGTGTCCGCCAGTCACATGCGGCGATGTGTCGCCCGCACAGTATGCGATGGACGCAATGCGGGTCAGGATTGGCGTTAGCGGGCGATCGGTTTCGGCCAACCCTGAAAGGATGCGCACGTAGCGCGTGGGCACGGCGTGCCCACCCTACGACAGAACAAGGTCGCGACGGCTTTTATTTTTGTTCGTCGCGCGCCAGCGGCCGCACATAATTGAGCAGGCTGACCAGGGTCTTGCCCGGTTCCTCCCAGGGCACCATGTGCGCCGAATGCTCGAACCACACCGCCTGCTTCGATGGCGCCTCCACCTGCGCCAGCCAGTCGACGGTTGGTTTTGTCGGCGTCGTGTAGTCGTGCCGGCCGAGGAACATCACGACCGGAATCGGGAAGGTCTTCACCTGCGAATAGTCGACCTGCACGAATTCCGGCAGCAGGCGCCCGAGCGTGAGCAGGCTGCCCTGGTCGATCGCCTTGACCTGGGCGGCGTCGTAGTCGGGCGAGAGCAGCGGGCCGGCAAAGTAATAGGTGGAGGTGCTGCGATAGGCGCTTAAGCCGCCGTAGTGCTGCGGCCATTTTCTCGCCACGACGATGCGTTCGCGCGTGATCGGCGTGTCGCCGGGGTAGGGCGCGATCGACTGCAGGTCCTTCAGCGCTTCTTCGTTCTTGTGCTGTTTCGCCTGCGCCAGCGCGTATTCGTAGCTGATGCGCTCGTTCTCGCGGGTGCTGATCACCTGGCCAATGCCGACGTAGGCGTGGAACAGGTCGGGACGCTTCAGGGCCGCGCCCATGCCGACGATGGTGCCCCAGCTATGGCCCATCAGGACCAGCTTGCGCTTGCCGTAGCGTTTGCGGATGTGCTCCGCCACCTCGATCGCGTCGTCGACGTAGCGCGCGATGCGGATCGTCGGCGCGACGGCGTCCGGATCGGTTTCGCCGTAGGTCTTGCCGGCGCCGCGCTGGTCCCAGTTCACCACCGTGAAGTATTCCTCGATCGGACGCTGGAACTGCCACATGGTCGGCGTCACCGGCGCGGCCGGGCCGCCGTGCACGAACAGGATGATCGGATTGCCGCGGTCCTGGCCGCGCACGTTGAGCCACTGGTCGATGCCGCCGATCCGGGTCTTGTACGATTCCTGGATGCCGTTGGGCGCGGAGATGCGTTGCAGGTCCTCGACCGCGGCGCGCGCGCGCGCATGGTTCTTGGCGTCGGGCGTTTCCTGGGCCGTGGCGCTGGACAGGCCGGCCAGTGCGAAGCAGAGCAGCAATGCGTTCTTCATGTGGTCTCCGTGACATGGGATCAGACGAGCGCACAGCATAACGCCGCGCCGCGCTTGCCTGAACACGGCGGCGACCAATTGCCGGATCGATGGGATGAACGGTTGCCGGCGCGCGACGGCGGCGGGTGCAACGACAAGCTGGCAGCAGAAACCACGCGCCTTGCGGCATTCGTGGTCTCAAAGAAGGCCAGCTGAATGCAGCGCTCAGTCGCGCTGCTGCCGCGTCGACAGCGCCACGACCGCGGTGCCGGCGGCGACGATCAGCGCGTCTTCGATCAGCCCGCTCGGGGTCTGGCCGATGGCGGCCATGGCGCGCTTGCGGCCGGCCAGCGTCAGGTAGGCGAGCGGCACGGCGGTGGCGACC
>DOUW01000376.1 GCA_003520365.1 Massilia sp. | reverse complement strand
GCGAAGGACAAGGCGCCGGCGCTGCCGGTGCCGTCCGACCCGGTACCGGCCGCCGAGAGCGTCGACCAGGGCGAGGAAATCGTCGAGGCGCCGCCTGCCCCAGCCCCGGCCGCGCTGCCGCCGCCGGTCAGGACCGTCGAGGTCGCCAAGGCCGATCCGAGGGAGCCGGTGCGGATCGAACCCGAGCCGAAGCCCGAGCCGAAAAAGCCCGAGCCGAAGAAGCCCGAGCCGAAGCCGGCCGAGCACAAGAGCGAACCGAAGAAGCCAGAACCGAAGGTGGCCGAGAAGCCCGTCGAGAAGCCGGCGCCGAAGAAAGCGGAAGACAAGCCGCTGCCGGCGCGCGCCAAGGACGAGGATGCGGCGCGCGCACTGGCGCTGCTCGAAGGCAAGAGCGCCGCGAAGCCGACCGAGAAGTTGGCCGACAAGCCGGAAGCTGCCCAGCGCTTCGTGGTGCAGGTCGCCGCCCTGGCGAGCCAGGAGAAGGTCGAGGAATTGCAGGCGCGCCTGCGCGCAGCCGGCGTCAGCGCTCATACCCGCAAGTCGGGCGAGCTGATCAGGGTGCAGGTCGGCCCGTTCGGCAGCCGCGAAGAGGCCGAGAAGGCACGCGCCAGGCTCGGCGCCCAGGGCTTCAGCGGTTTCCTGGTACCGGTTTAAGCTTGGTCGGGGCGGCGTGACGATTTTCGATTATCTGGTATTGTTCGTGCTGGTTTCCTCGGTCGTCATCAGCACCATGCGCGGCCTGGTGAAGGAGATCCTGTCGCTGCTGGGCTGGGTGATCGCCTTCGTGGTGGCCAATGCCTACGGCGCGCAACTGGGTCCGATGTTGCCCGAACTGATCCCCGGCGAAACGCTGCGCCTGATGGTCGCTTTCGTCGCCCTGTTCCTCGGCGTGCGCATCCTGATGGGCCTGCTGTCGCTGGCGCTGGGCGCCGTAATCGAGGCCTCCGGACTGTCGCTGGCGGACCGTGGCCTCGGCGGCCTGTTTGGCCTCGCGCGCGGCGTTGTAATCGTGCTGGCCGCCGTCATATTGTGTTCGATGACTTCCATCCCCCAACAAGATTTCTGGAAGGACGCGCTGCTGTCTCCGCTGGCGGAGACCGGCGCGCGTACCGTCAAGCCCTTCCTCCCTGCTGCGCTGGCGCAGCACCTGCAGTTTTGAACTTTTCCGTAACAGCATTCTGTTCTTAGGAGCACACCATGTGTGGCATCGTCGGCGTCGTCTCGCAAACTCCCGTCAACCAGCTGTTGTATGACGCATTGCTGCTGTTGCAGCACCGCGGCCAGGACGCGGCGGGGATTGCAACCAATCACAGCAGCATGTTCTCGATGTACAAGGCGAATGGCCTCGTGCGCGACGTGTTCCGTACCCGCAACATGCGTTCGCTCCAGGGCAACACCGGCATCGGCCACTGCCGCTATCCGACCGCCGGCTCGTCGAGCGAGGAAGAGGCGCAGCCGTTCTACGTGAACGCCCCGTTCGGCATCACCCTGGCCCACAACGGCAACCTGACCAACCAGGCCGAGCTGAAGGAGGCGCTGTTCCGCAACGACCGCCGCCACATCAACACCAATTCCGACTCGGAGGTGCTGCTCAACGTGCTGGCGCACGAGATCCAGGAAGCCGCCGACGGCTTCTCGCTCACCCCCGAAGCCGTGTTCAAGGCGGTCGGCGTGGTGCACCGTCGCGTGCGTGGCGCCTACGCGGTCGTGGCCCAGATCGCAGGCCACGGCATGCTGGCCTTCCGTGATCCGTTCGGCATCCGTCCGCTGTGCCTGGGCATGAACGAAGGCGAGAATGGTGTCGAATACATGGTCGCCAGCGAATCGGTGGCGCTGGAGGGCATCGGTTTCCGCTTCGTGCGCGACATCGCCCCGGGCGAAGCCATCTTCATCGGCGAAGACGGCCAATTGCACGAGCGCCAGTGCGCCGAGAATCCGTCGCTCAATCCCTGCGCCTTCGAGTACGTCTACCTGGCGCGTCCGGATTCGGTGATCGACGGCGCCTCGGTCTACGCCACCCGCCTCAAAATGGGCGAATACCTGGCCGACAAGATCCGTAAGGAAATCCCGGTCGAGGACATCGACGTCGTCATGCCGATTCCCGATTCCTCGCGCCCGGCCGCGATCCAGCTGGCGCTGAAGCTCGGCGTCGAATACCGCGAAGGCTTCATCAAGAACCGCTACATCGGCCGCACCTTCATCATGCCGGGCCAAGGCATGCGCAAGAAGTCGGTGCGCCAGAAGCTCAACGCGATCGGTTCCGAGTTCAAGGACAAGAACGTGCTGCTGGTCGACGACTCGATCGTGCGCGGCACCACCAGCCGCGAGATCGTGCAGATGGCGCGCGACGCCGGCGCCCGTAAAGTGTTCTTCGCCTCGGCCGCGCCGCCGGTGCTGTTCCCGAACGTCTACGGCATCGACATGCCGACCCGCGACGAACTGATCGCCTACGGCCGCACGGTCGAGGAAGTCTGCAAGGAAATCACGGCCGACCGCCTGGTTTATCAGGACATCGACGCGCTGAAGCGCTCGATCTCGGACGTCAATCCGGCGCTGACCAACTTCGAGGCGTCCTGCTTCGATGGCGTCTACGTCACCGGCGACGTCACGCCCGAGTACCTGGACAAGCTGGAGCACCATCGCCACAAGAGTTCCGGCAAGTCCTCGGACGACGTGGTGCGCACCCAGCTGAACCTGAATCCCCCGGTCGCCGCCGAATAACGCTGGGACGACTGCATCATGAGCGACACCAAACAGTACGGTTTCACCACCACCATCCTGCACAACGACCGCCGCAAGACGATCGAGCAGGGCTCGCTGCACAAGCCGGTCCACACCTCGGTGGCCTTCGGCTACGGCGACGCGCGCCAGCTTGCCTCTGTGTTCCAGGGCAAGGAGCCGGGCTTCCGCTACGGCCGCCAGGGCAATCCGACGGTCGCCGCGCTGGAAGACAAGGTCACGAAGATGGAAGACGGCGTCGCCACGCTGTGCTTCGGCACCGGCATGGCCGCCATCGGCGCGCTGTTCCAGGCGCTGCTGCGCGAGGGCGACCACATCGTCTCGTCATCCTTCCTGTTCGGTAACACCAACAGCCTGTGGCAGACGGTGGCGGGGCAGGGCGTGCAGGTGAGTTTCGTCGACGCCACCGACGTCGCCAATGTCGAGGCGGCGCTGCAGCCGAACACCCGCTTCGTGTTTGTCGAGACGATCGCCAATCCGCGCACCCAGGTTGCCGACCTGGCGCGCATCGGTGCGCTGTGCCGCGAGCGCGGCATCCTCTACGTGGTCGACAACACCATGACCACGCCGTATCTGTTCCGCCCGAAGACGGTCGGCGCCGGCCTGGTCGTCAATTCGCTGACCAAGTCGATCGCCGGCCACGGCATCGCCCTCGGCGGCGCGCTGACCGACACGGGCCTCTTCGACTGGAGCGCCTACCCGAACATCGCCGCCAACTTCCGCAAGCAGCCGGCCGCGGCCCAGGGCATGGCCCAGCTGCGCGCGAAGGCCCTGCGCGACTTCGGCGCCTCGCTCGGGCCGGAAGCGGCGCACCACATTGCGGTCGGCGCCGAAACGCTGGCGCTGCGCATGGAGCGCACCACCGCCAATGCGCTGGCGCTGGCGCGCATGCTGGAAGCGGACCCACGCGTCGCCGCCGTCCACTATCCGGGCCTGGCATCGCACCCGCAGCACGGCATCGCGGACGAACTGTTCCGCGCCGGCGGCTCGCTGCTCAGTTTCGAGCTGAAGGACGGCATCGACTGCTTCGACTACCTGAACCGCCTGAAGCTGGCCATCCCCGCGAGCAACCTGGGCGACACGCGCACCCTCGTGATTCCGGTGGCGCACACCATCTTCTTCGAGATGGGGGCCGAGCGCCGCGCCAGCATGGGCATCGCCGAGTCCCTGATCCGGGTCTCGGTGGGCATCGAAGATACCGAGGACCTGCTGGAAGACTTCCGGGCAGCGCTGGACGCCTGATCGACCTCAATCACCTGACTGGACGACGCGAATACATGAAAAAGAATGCGCTGACACTTGCGGGCCTGTTGCTGGCCGGCCTGCTGCAGGCGGGCCTGGCCCATGCCGGCGAACTGGAGAATGCCAAGGCCTTGTTCGAGCAGAAGAAGTATCCTGAAGCAATGGCCGTGTACACCAAGCTGGCGAACGCCGGCAACGTCGAAGCCCAACAGCTCCTGGGCCAGATGCACTGGTATGGCGAAGCCGGCACGGTCGACGAGGCCAAGGCGACGATGTGGTTCCAGAAGGCCGCCGCCGGCGGCAACAAGGTCGCCGACGCGTCGCTCGAGATCATGAAGCAGCGCGTGGCGCGCCGCGCCGACATCGATTACTGGATGTCGAAGTACGACGGCGAGGAACTGCGGTCCGGCAAGTTCCGCTGCCCCAAGCCGCGCGTGCCCGCGATCTCGAAGCAGGCCGAGGAGATCGACCGGGTCTCGAACGCGATCAACAAGTGGCAGGACTGCTACAACGGCTTCGTGCAGAACCTGAACGCCGCATCGCCGCTCGACAAACAGATCCCGCCTGACGTCGCCAAATTGATGAACCTGGCGGAAATGGAAAAGGCCAAGGCCCACCTGGCCCAGGTCCAGGAAAACCTGTCGGAAGACGCCAAGGTCGGCGCCAAGATGGTGCTGGCCGACGTCGCCGTATGGCGCAGCGCCACCGAGGCCTACATCGCGGAGCACAATGCGATCGTCAACAAGGCGCCGAAGGACCAGTCGTTGCGCACGAAGTAAGCGCAGAGGTAAGGCAAAAAGGCCGCGTCAGCGGCCTTTTGTTTTCGTAGGGTGGGGTCTCGACCCCACGCGGTACAGCGATTGATCAGCCGCGCCATGTCGCGCAGCAGTGATACGGTCGGCCTGCCGGATGAGGTGGCGAGTTGCAAGCCTTGCGCCGCGTGGGGTCGAGACCCCACCCTACGGAACCCGGCAATGCGACGCTTCGCCAATACCGTTCCCCGCACAAATCCCATCAAGCAAAAAGGCCGCGTTAGCGGCCCTTTCAGCGTTCGACTTGGTATGTGCGGCTCAGTGCCAGCTACGCATCAGCCCCACCGCCAGCCCTTCGAGCGCGAACTCGTCTTCCGGTTCGACGCGGATCACCTTGAAGTCCGGGTTTTCCGGCAGCAGTTCGATCACGTCGCCGGTCTTGCGGTAGCGCTTGACGGTCACGTCCTCGCCCAGCCGGGCGACGACGATCTGGCCGTTCTTGGCGCTGTCGATTTTCTTGACCGCCAGGAAGTCGCCGTCCATGATGCCGGCGTCGCGCATCGACCAGCCGCGCACCTTCAGCAGGAAGTCGGGGCGGGCGCCGAACATGGCCGGGTCGACGTTGTAGGTTGCCTCCACATGTTCCTGGGCCAGGATGGGCGAGCCCGCGGCGACGCGGCCCACCAGCGGCAGCGACATCAGCAGGGCAGGCGGGATGGCCGGAACCGCTGGCTCCGATGCCGCCCCGATCAAGCGGATGCCGCGCGAGGTGCCCGAGACGATCTCGATCGCGCCTTTGCGGGCCAGCGCCTGCAGGTGCTCCTCGGCCGCGTTGGCCGACTTGAAGCCCAATTCCTTCGCGATTTCGGCGCGGGTCGGCGGGAAGCCGGTGTTGTCGATCGCTTCCTTGATCAGGTTGAGGATCTGTTCTTGCCGTGCAGTGAGCTTGAGCATGGATGTACCACTGGTTATCGATTCAGACTGTATTTTTGTACAGTAGTCCGAAGAATGCAAGGGGAATCGGCGTTTTTCCGGCATTTTTCCGCGCTTTTTCGGGCGTGGCTGTCGCGAAAGCGGGACGGCAGGCCCCGGATTGTGTTGCTGTCCGCTTCGGGTTATAATTGCAGGCTTTCCCTTCCCACACTCGTCTTGACGCCGAGGTGGGCATTTGTTTAAACGTCCTCAAGGAGTGTTGCATGCGTCATTATGAAATCGTTTTTATCGTCCACCCGGACCAAAGCGAGCAAGTCCCGGCGATGATCGAGCGTTACAAGACCACGGTGACCAGCCGCGGCGGTAACATCCATCGCGTGGAAGACTGGGGCCGTCGCCAGATGGCTTACCAGATCCAGAAGCTGCCGAAGGCACATTACATCTGCATGAACATCGAGTGCGACAACGAGACCCTGGTCGAGCTGGAAACCGCATTCAAGTTCAATGATGCCGTGCTGCGTCACCTGACCGTGAAGATGAAGAAAGCTGAAACCGCTCCGTCGCCAATGATGAAGTCGGTCCAGCGCGAAGACGCAGCCAAGAGCCACCGCGCAGAAGCTCCGGCTGCTGCCCCGGCCGCCGCTGCCTAAGGTCTTTCGCCAGATTTCGTGGACGGGCCCAGTGCCCGACGTGCAGTGAACCAGCTCCAGGTCGTCGCCACCATCGCTGAACGCGACCTGTTGCGCTACACCCCCGCCGGCGTGCCGGTCGTCTCGGCAATCCTGATGCACAGTTCGCAGCAGGTCGAGGCAGGGGTGACGAGGTTGGTCGAGTTCGAGATTTCCGCGTTCGCCGCGGGCGAGATTTCGGGCCGATTCGCCAGCGCCGAGCTCGGCGCTGCACACCAGTTCACGGGATTCCTGGCCAGGAAGAACCGCAACAGCAAAGCCCTGGTGTTTCACATCATTGATTTCAGTGCTGCCGCTTAATTACCCAGCGGCCCACCTTTTAGATATACAGGAGCCTCAAAATGGCATTCGGTAAAAAGTTCGACAAAAACAAAGCCAAAGAAAAACTGAAGCGCAAACAGCAGAACCCGCTGTTCAAGCGCAAGAAATTCTGCCGCTTCACCGCCGCCGGCGTTGAACAGGTCGATTACAAAGACGTCGACACCCTGAAGGACTTCGTCCAGGAAAACGGCAAGATCATGCCGGCACGCCTGACCGGCACCAAAGCGCACTACCAGCGTCAAGTGGACACCGCGATCAAGCGCGCACGTTACCTGGCCCTGCTGCCGTACACCGACCTGCACAACGCTTAAGTCGCTACGGCAACGAGCACAAGTAAATACTGGAGAATAATATGCAAGTTATCCTGCTGGAAAAAGTCGTCAACGTCGGCAACCTGGGCGACGTCGTCAAGGTCAAGGACGGTTACGCACGTAACTTCCTGATCCCGCAAAAAATGGCCCGCCGCGCTACCCAGGCTGCTGTGGCCGAGTTCGAAGTCAAGCGCGCCGAACTGGAAAAAGCTGCTGCCGAGAAGCTGGCTGCTGCACAAGGCCAGGGCGAAAAGCTGAGCGGCATGACCATCACCATCGCGCAGAAAGCCGGCGTCGACGGCCGTCTGTTCGGTTCGGTCACCAACTTCGACATCGCTGAAGCCCTGAGCAAGCAAGGTTTCGCCGTCGAAAAGGCGCAAGTGCGCATGCCGACCGGCCCGCTGAAGACCACCGGTGAGCACCCGGTTGCTGTCGCTCTGCACACCGACGTCGTGGTGGATGTCACCATCGCTGTCGTGGGCGAAGCTGCCTAAGCAAGTATGACCGCACAGCTCCTTTGGAGCTGTTGCAAAAAGGAAAAAGCCGGGCTTGCCCGGCTTTTTTTATTCCCAGAAACTCGCCAATTATTTCAGCCGTGTGACCGGAGAAGGTATAATGCCCGCCATGAATACCCCCGCAGATCCGCAAATCGAATCGCTGCGCATCCCCCCGCACTCCATCGAAGCAGAACAGTCCGTCATCGGCGGTTTGCTGCGCGATAATGCGGCCTGGGACCGCATTGCCGACTTCATGCACGCGGACGATTTCTATCGTTACGATCACCGCATCATCTTCGAACAGATGGTGCGCCTGATCAATAGCGGCAAGCCGGCCGACGTCATCACCGTCTACGAGGCGATGGTTTCGCTCGGCAAGGCGGAAGACGTGGGCGGCCTGCAATACCTGAATGCGATGGCGCAGAACACGCCATCGGCCGCCAACATCCGCCGTTACGCCGAGATCGTCCGCGACCGCGGCGTGCTGCGCAAGCTGATCACCGTTGCCGACGAAATCTCGGGCAATGCGTTCAATCCGCAAGGCAAGGAAGTCAAGCAGATGCTTGACGAAGCCGAATCCAAGATCTTCGCCATCGCCGAGCAGGGCGCGCGCGGCGCCCAGGGCTGGACCGCGGTGCAGCCGCTGCTGACGCAGGTCGTCGAGCGCATCGACGAACTGTATTCGCGCGAGAACCAGGGCGAGATCACCGGCGTGCCGACCGGCTTCATCGACCTCGACCGCATGACCTCGGGCCTGCAGCCGGGCGACCTCGTGATCGTCGCCGGCCGTCCCTCGATGGGCAAGACCGCGTTCTCGGTCAACATCGGCGAGAACGTCGCGATCGAAGCCGGCCTGCCGGTGGCCGTGTTCTCGATGGAGATGGGCGGCGCCCAGCTGGCCATGCGTATGCTCGGTTCGGTCGGCCAGCTCGACCAGCACCGCCTGCGTACCGGCCGCCTGAACGACGAGGACTGGCCGCGCCTGACGCACGCCATCCAGAAAATGAACGATGCCCAGCTCTACATCGACGAGACGCCGGCGCTCAATCCGATCGAGATGCGCGCACGCGCGCGCCGCCTTGCCCGCCAATGTGGCAAGCTCGGCCTTATCATCGTCGACTACCTGCAGCTGATGCAGGGTAGCCAGCCGGGCGACAACCGCGCGTCCGAGATCTCCGAGATCTCGCGTTCGCTCAAGGGCCTGGCGAAAGAATTGCATTGTCCGGTCATCGCACTGTCCCAGCTGAACCGCTCGCTGGAACAGCGGCCGAACAAGCGTCCCGTGATGTCCGACTTGCGCGAATCCGGCGCTATCGAACAGGATGCGGACGTGATCATCTTCCTGTATCGCGACGAGGTCTATAACCCCGACTCGCCCGATAAGGGAACCGCCGAAATCATCATCGGCAAGCAGCGTAACGGTCCGATCGGGGCCATCCGACTGACCTGGATAGGCCAGTACACCAAGTTCGGCAACTACAGCGGCAACCTCGCCATCTACCAGGGCGATTAAGCCGATATTGCGTCGCCGTGGTCCCTGTTGGTCCACGGCCCCTCGCAGTCCCAAGAGTTTTACAACGGAGAGTTAAATGTTTGGACGCCTGATGCCCACTGAGGGCAAGTTTTTTGATCTGTTCAACCAGCACGCCGCTTTGTGCGTGAAGGGTGCACAGGAAATGGTTGGTCTGATGACCAACTTCGACGACCTGGAAAACCGCACCCACGCCGTGGAGAGCATCGAAAAACAGGCGGACAAGATCACCTACGCCACCGTCGACCTGCTGCACAAGACCTTCATCACCCCGCTCGACCGCGACGACATCCACAAGCTGATCACCCGCATGGATGACATCCTCGACATGATGGAAGACGCGGCCCAGACCATTTCCCTGTACGACCTGCATGCCGTCACGCCGGAAGCCAAGCGCCTGGCCGAGCTGTGCCTGGCCGCCTGCCAGAAGGTCCAGGAAGCCGTGGCCCTGCTGCACGACATGGGCAACGCCCAGAAGATCGTCGCCATCTGCGAAGAGATCGACCGCTTCGAGTCGGACGCCGACCACGTCATGCGCGCCGCCATGTCGAAGCTGTTCCGCGACGAACCGGACGTGCGCAACCTGATCAAGATGAAGGCGATCTACGAGATCCTCGAGACCGTCACCGACCGCTGCGAAGACGTCGCGAACATCATCGAAGGCATCATCGTCGAAAACGCGTAACGCGTACCCAGAACAAGAATAATTATGGAATCTCTACATATCAGCATTTACGTGCTGGGTATGCTGGTGCTGCTGGCACTGGTATTCGACTTCATGAACGGCTTTCACGATTCGGCGAATGCGATCGCCACGGTCGTCTCGACCGGCGTGCTCAAGCCCCAATCGGCCGTCGCCATGGCCGCCTTCTTCAACTTCATGGCCATTTTCGTGGTCAGCATGAAGGTGGCGCAAACCATCGGCAAGGGCACCATCGACCCTCATGTGGTCGACCATTACGTGATCTTCGGGGCCCTGGTCGGGGCCATCGTCTGGAACATCATCACCTGGTACTACGGCATTCCTTCGTCCTCCTCGCACGCCCTGATCGGCGGCCTGGTCGGCGCTGCGGTCGCCAAGTCGGGCACCGGCGCCCTGATCGCCGCCGGCCTGTGGAAGACCGTCATCTTCATCGTCGTCGCGCCGCTGCTCGGCTTCGTGCTCGGGTCGATCATCATGCTGATTGTCTCCTGGGTGTTCGTGAAGAGCACGCCGCGCAAGGTCGACGTCTGGTTCCGCCGCCTGCAGCTGGCCTCGGCCGCCGGCTACTCGCTGGGCCACGGCGGTAACGACGCGCAAAAGACCATGGGCATCATCTGGATGCTGCTGATTGCCGCCGGCTACACCAACCCGGCCGACACGCATCCGCCGGCCTGGGTCATCATCTCCTGCTACGCGGCGATCAGCTTCGGCACGCTGTTCGGCGGCTGGCGCATCGTCAAGACCATGGGCCAGAAGATCACCAAGCTGAAACCGGTCGGCGGCTTCTGCGCCGAAACCGGCGGCGCCATGACCCTGCTGATGGCGAGCTTCTGGGGCATCCCGGTCTCGACTACCCACACCATCACCGGCGCCATCGTCGGCGTGGGCGCCTCGCAGAAAGCCTCGGCCGTGCGTTGGGGCGTGGCGGGCAACATCGTCTGGGCCTGGATCTTCACCATCCCGGCGTCGGCCTTCATGGCGGCGATCGCCTGGTGGATCGGCACCCACATCATGTAATCGCGGTCTCGCCTGACCCGACAACGCCCGGCCACGCGCCGGGCGTTTTCGTTTCTGGCGCCCTCATCATTTCTGGTGCCGTGTCAAGGCGCAAACCAGTACCAGGCGGCGCCGATGTCGATGGCCTTGTACAGTACCAGCACCGCCAGGATGCCGGCCACGATGGCCCGATACCCCCTGGGAAGCCTGCCGAAACGTCGCGCGATGTCCTGGATGAGCGCCTTCATGGTGTCCTCGCCTTTAATGATGGGGAATGTTGCTGCGTCAACCGATCATCGTGACCAAGGTGTTTCCCCACNNCCCCACAAGTGGGCAAGTCAAAGGCCATGCGACTTGCCGCGCCGGATTCCGTCCGCCTGCGCGACGGCGTTCATCCGCCGCGGTGCCGGCGTGTCATACTCTGTTCCTGTGCCTCGACATGCTGGAACCCGATGGACTTGCGTATCGACAAGGCGACGGCGGCTGCACGCTGGCGTCGTGCACTCGGCCGCCTGCGCCCCTTCCTCGCATTCGTGCGCCGGCGGCTGCCGCTGCTGCTGGTGTGGCCGGCGCTCGCGCTGGCCGCGATCGGCGCGTTATGGGGCTATGTGCTGCTCGACCTCCAGCACGACCAGCGCGACCGCCAGGTCGAGCTGGAGCAGCAGGTCGATGCCTATACGCGCAGCATGGTCATCCGTGCGCGCCGCTCGATCGACGATACCGACCGCCTGCTGCTGCTGTTGCGCCACCAGTGGGCGCATGCCGGCAAGCAGTTGCGCCTGGAGGGCACGATCGATGCCGGCATCTTCTCCGAGCAGTACATTTCCGCGGTGGCGATCCTCGACCGCAACGGGATCGTCACGACCTGCTCGCAGCCCGAGGTCGTCGGCAAGTATTTCGGCAACCGGCCATATTTCGCCGCGCCGCAGAGCACCGCCGGCGACAGGCTGTACCTGAGTGGTCCCCTCGCCGGCAAACTGACGGGCCAGGAAGTCATCGCCTTCTCGCGCCCGCTGCTGACGCCGGAAGGGAAGTTCGACGGCATCGTGCTGGTCGCCGTCCTTCCGTCCTTCTTCACCCAGCACTACGCCGAGCCGGTGCTGGGCGAATATGGCTTTACCGGGCTGGTGCGCGACAATGGCGCGATGCTGGCCACCCGTAGCGGGAGCATCGTCCACACCAGCCGCTCGCCCTTCCTGCTGGCGCCGCTGCCGGCCGAGCGGCCGGTGGGCGTCGCCCGCCTCGATGGCCGGCGCTGGTTCGCGGACGGGCATACCCGGATCGTGGGCTGGCATCCGTTGCCTGACGTGGGCCTGGTCGGCATGGTGGGCGTGGACGAGAACGCGGCGCTGGCGCCCTATCGCGCCAGGCGCCAGGCCGCCATCAACAACGCCTGGTGGAACACCGCCTGGCTGGTGCTGGCCGCGCTGCTTGCCACCAGCCTCCACGTGCACGCGAAGTGGAAGCAGCACCAGATCGAAACCATCCGCGCCACCTACCGCCGCGCGACCGAGGAAGCGGGGGAGGGCTTCTTCATCAATCGGCCAGTGCGCGACGCCCGCGGCGTGGTGCGCGATTTCGACATCGTCGACTGCAACCAGTACGGGGCCGACATGTTCGGCAAGCACCCGGTGCAGCTGATCGGGCACCGCCTGTCCGAGTTTTACCACGGCAAGCTGTTCGAGGCGGCCTGCACCCGGCTGTGCCAGGCGCTCGAGACCGGCGTCTACGACCAGGAATTGCCGGTGCACCAGGCGCCGGACCAGCCGCTGAAGGCGCAATGGATCCGCTACAAGGCGGTGCGCGCCGGCGACGACCTGGCGGTCACGATCCGCGACATCAGCGAGAGCAAAGCGCACCTGTCCGAACTCGAGCGCAGGAGCAATTCGGACGCGCTGACCGGCCTGCCCAACCGTTACTGGATCCAGCACTACCTGCCGGGGGCGATCGAGCATGCGCGCGCGGGCGGGCAGCGGCTGGCGGTGCTGTTCATCGACCTCGACGGCTTCAAGACCGTCAACGACGTGCTCGGCCATGCGGCCGGCGACGAACTGCTGCGCACCGTCGGCAAACGCCTCAAGACCGCGGTGCGCCCGCGCGACCATGTGGTGCGCCTGGGCGGCGACGAGTTCGTGGTGGTGCTGGAACAGGCCGGCAGCGTCGAGGATATCGAGCAGGTCGCCGGGCGCGTGCTCGGCGCCTTCCGCGACGGCTTCCACCTGCAGCAGTCGACCCAGGTACTGAACGCCTCGATCGGGATCAGCCTGTTTCCCGAGCATGGCGACGATGCCCAGACCCTGCTGAAGAACGCCGACATCGCGATGTATTCGGTCAAGACGGGCGGCAAGGGCGACTTCCGCTTCTTCCAGGCGCGCTTTTTCGAGGCCATCCGCACGCGCCTGGAAACCGAGATGGAACTGCGCCACGCCCTCGACCAGCGGCAGTTCGTCGTGCACTACCAGCCGCGCGTCGACCTGGCCGCCGGAACGGCCTCGAGCATGGAGGCGCTGGTGCGCTGGGAGCGCCCTGGCAAGGGCTTGACCGGGCCCGACGGTTTCATCCCCCTGCTCGAGGAGACCGGGCTGATCGTGCGGCTGGGCGAGCAGGTCATCGACAGCGTCTGCCACCAGCTGGCCCACTGGGCGCGCGACGGCGGGGCGCTGGTGCCGGTCTCGGTCAACGTCTCGCCGCGCCAGTTCAGCCAGTCCGACATCCTGGCGCTGTTTCGGGGCGCCATCGAACGCCATGGCATCGACCCCGCGCTGCTCGAAATCGAGGTGACCGAGTCGTCGATGATGCAGGAGGGAATCGTGGAGTCGGCCGTGTTCCGCCAGCTGCGCGAACTCGGGATCAAGCTGTGCATCGACGACTTCGGCACCGGCTACTCCTCGCTGTCGCAACTGCAGCGCCTGCGCTTCGACGTCCTGAAGATCGACCGCGCCTTCGTGCTGCGCATCGAGAACCCGGAAGGCGACACCCTGATCGCCTCGATGATCGCGATGGCGCATGCGCTGGGCATGCGCGTGGTGGCCGAGGGCGTCGAGAGCCAGGCGCAGATGCAGCTGCTCAAGACGCTCGGCTGCGACGAAGGGCAGGGCTATTTCTTTTCGCGCCCGGTGCCGCCGGGGGAAAGCCAGCCGCAGGCCGGGCGCGCGTTCGAGACGGCGGGTGGGGTGAGGTCCTGAAACCGGGTGTTGATTTTCGTAGGGTGGGCACTTGTGCCCACGCGGTCTCACCCTGTATGGGCGGCGCCAATGAACGCGAGCCGCCATGCTTGCGGACCGGTTATCTGCGTACGCAATCGGGTATCCACCGCCGTACCGCGTGGGGACAAGTCCCCACCCTACGCCTACCTCACCGATCCTAGACGTAAAAAAAACCTGCGAACCTTCCGGCGCGCAGGTTTTTTGTTGAAGCGGCGACGCTTACAACACGTCGCTCGCGTGATCCGCCAGGCGCGAACGCTCGCCGCGCGCCAGGGTCACGTGACCGCTGTGCGACCAGCCCTTGAAGCGGTCGACCACATAGGTCAGGCCGCTCGAGCCCTCGGTCAAATACGGCGTGTCGATCTGGGCGATATTGCCCAGGCACAGGATCTTGGTGCCGGGGCCGGCGCGGGTGACCAGGGTCTTCATCTGCTTCGGCGTCAGGTTCTGGGCCTCGTCGATGATCAGGAACTTGTTCACGAAGGTACGGCCGCGCATGAAGTTGAGCGACTTGATCTTGATGCGCGAGCGGATCAGGTCCTGGGTGGCCGCGCGGCCCCAGTCGCCTGCGTCGTTGTCCGACTTGTTCAGCACTTCCAGGTTGTCGTCGAAGGCGCCCATCCACGGCGACATCTTTTCTTCCTCGGTGCCCGGCAGGAAGCCGATGTCCTCGCCGACCGGCACCGTCACGCGGGTGACGATGATCTCGTTGTACTGCTTGGTCTCCAGCACTTGCGCCAGGCCGGCGGCTAGGGCCAGCAGGGTTTTACCGGTACCGGCCTGGCCGAGCAGGGTGACGAAGTCGCACTCCGGGTTCATGAGCAGGTTCAGCGCGAAGTTCTGCTCGCGGTTGCGCGCGGTGATGCCCCAGACGCTGTTCTTGGTGTGGGTGTAGTCGCGCAGCACCTGCAGCACGGCGGTCTTGCCGTTGATCTCTTTCACCTGTGCGTAGAACGGCGCTTCTCCCCCGTTCTGCTCGAGGTAGACGAACTGGTTCACCAGCAGGCTGGGGATGAAGGGGCCGGTGACGCGGTAGAAGGTGGTGCCGTTGCGGGTGTCTTGCCACGACTCCATGTTCTTGCCGTGCTTGTCCCAGAAGTCTTCCGGCAGCTGATTGATGCCCGAATACAGCAGGTCGGTGTCTTCCAGCACGTGGTCGTTGAAATAGTCCTCGGCCGGCAGGCCCAGGGCGCGCGCCTTGATGCGCATGTTGATGTCTTTCGACACCAGCACGATCGCACGATCCGGTTGATCCGCGGCCAGGGCTTTCACCACGCCGAGGATCTGGTTGTCGGCCTTGCCGGTCGGCAGGCCTTCGGGCAGGGCGGGGCCGTTCTGCAGCCTGGTCTGGAAGAACAGGCGGCCCTTGGCATCCTTGTTGCCCAGCTTGGCCAGCTCGATGCCGGCCTCGATGGCGTCGTCGTCGATGTCGGCGATCAGGGCGTCCAGCGTGCGCGACACCTGGCGCGCGTTACGCGCGACTTCGGACATGCCCTTCTTGTGGTCGTCGAGCTCCTCGAGCGTCATCATCGGCAGGTAGACGTCGTGTTCCTCGAAACGGAACAGGCAGGTCGGGTCGTGCATCAGCACGTTGGTGTCTAGCACGAAGACCTTGGTGGCACCGGCCTTGTCGGCCTTGCGGCTGGCCGAGGACTTGACGTTGACTTCGACCGGCTTGTGCTTGACCGGATGCGGCACGTCGATGTCGGTTTCGCGCAGCTTGGCGACCGTTTCCGGCTTGGCGGCACGCTCGGGCGCCGCCTGGGCGCTTGGCACCGCGGCCAGCGGCGTGGCCTTGGGCTTGCGGGCACGGGTGGATTTTGCGGCGGGCACGGCCTTGCCGCTGATGAGGTCTTCGACCGGATCGGCCTCGACCGGCGCTGCGCTCACGGCGCGCACGGGAGACTTGCCGGGTTCGGCCTTGGGGTAATCGCTGACCGGCAGCAGGGTGGCCGGTTTGGTCGGGATTTTGGGTAGTGGCATCAGGTTCTCAATCTAGAAAAAGTGGAGGACGCCTCGCGCCAGCGCGTCGCGGGACGCGCTGCCGGGCGGGATCGATGCAACTGGAAAATACTTGGGGGCGCGGACCAGGGCCGGATGAGCACCGGCTTGGCAGGCAGCCAGATTGGAATNNATGATGCAGGGATAAAACGCTTCGACTCAAAATAGGTGGTTGGACCAGCAGGTTGATCGACTGGGAGCCATCCGTTCAGGGCTGGCTCTTCACAAATTCCAGCACTTCATCGACGTGATCGTTGACTTTCACGCCACGCCATTCTTTCACCAATCGGCCTTGAGCGTCAACGACAAACGTACTGCGCTCGACCCCCCTGACTTTCTTGCCATACATGTTCTTCATCTTCATGACGCCGAACTGGTTGCAGACCAGTTCGTCAGGGTCGGAGATCAGTTCGAAGGGAAGGCCCAGCTTCGACTTGAAGTTCTCGTGCGAGCGCAGCGAATCGCGGCTGATGCCGTAGATCTCGGTGTTCGCGGCGAGGAATTCCTCGTGCTTGTCGCGGAAGGCCATGCTCTCGGTGGTGCAGCCCGGGGTATTGTCCTTTGGATAAAAATACAGCACCGTGTACTTCGCGGGACGCCCGCCAAGCTGGAAGGTCTGGTCGCCGGTCATGGCGGCACTAAAGTTCTCTACGGTTACTGCGCTGGGGCTGTCGGCCACGTGGATTCTCCTGGACTGGTATCGGGCTATCTGGTTAGCCCTCATCATAATCTGCGGCGCTGCCGGGCGGTAGTACTTACACCGTCGAATTGGCACGTTTGCAGCGCGTTGGCGGACTAGATGGGGCCGAAAAATTGCCTTTCAACCACAATAGTCGGAATTTACACGAGAAAACCGGAGGAGGGTGGTTCGATTGGGGACAGGTGCAAAGGATATTTGCACAGGGAGCGGAAGAGGCAAATATCGTTTGCCGTGGGATAGAACGATGAGCAGACGCAGCGCTTNNNGTGGGCGCCCCGTGCCCACCGTTTTTCGTCACCGGCTCAGGCCGGATCGATGATCAGCGCCAGCGTCACCTTGCGTCCTTCGCCCATCAGCACGTTATAAGTGCGGCAGGCGGCCTGGCTGTCCATGCTTTCCACGCCGGTGTGGCGCGCGCTCAGGCTGGCGATCAGGCGCGGGTGCACGAAGCGCTGGCGCTCGCCGGTGCCGAGGATGACGACGTCCGGCTCATCAAGCGCGATTTGCTCGAAGTGCTCGCCCGTGAGGTCCTCGAAGCGCGTCACGTTCCAGGGACGCGGCGGCGTCTCCGGCATCACGAGCAGGCTGTAGTTGAAACGTTCCGCATTGATTTCGACACCCGAAGCGTCGTAGCCGGTCACGGTCTGGTATTGTTGAGTGTTGTCGGAGTGAAGCTTCATGTCGTCGGTGGCTTGGGGCGGCATGCGCCGCAGTGATGGCGGGAAGCGCCGCGCTGGGCGGCCATGGAAGACGATTATAAACTTTTCGTCGCGCAGGCCGTTTTCGCCGGCGATTGGTGCAAGGTTGCGCAAATGAGGCGCTTTCGGCAGAATGGTATTTTTCGCACTGCAACATGCAGGCCAACCACGGGTGACAATGTGAGACCGATTCGCAAATCGAACAAGCTGGACGACGTGTGTTATGAAATCCGCGGCCCCGCGCTGGAAAAGGCGCGCCAGATGGAAGACGACGGCCACAAGCTCATCAAGCTGAATATCGGCAACCTGGCCGTCTTCGGTTTCGATCCGCCCGACGAGATCATGCAGGACATGATCCGCAACATGCACGGCGCCGCCGGCTACACGGACTCGAAAGGCCTGTTCGCGCCGCGCAAGGCGGTCATGCACTATACCCAGCAGAAGAAGATCTCGGGCGTGCGCATCGACGACATCTACCTGGGTAATGGCGCATCGGAACTGATCGTGATGGCCATGCAGGGCCTGCTGAACAACGGCGACGAAGTGCTGGTGCCGGCGCCGGATTATCCGCTGTGGACCGCCGCCGTCAGCCTGGCCGGCGGTTCGCCCATCCACTATGTGTGCGACGAGCAGGCCGACTGGCTGCCGGACATCGCCGACATGCGCCGCAAGATCACGCCGAACACGCGCGCGATCGTCGTCATCAACCCGAACAACCCGACCGGCGCCCTGTATCCGCGCGAGATCCTGCTCGAGATCATCGAGCTGGCGCGCCAGCACGGCCTGATCATCTATGCCGACGAGATCTACGACAAGGTCCTGTACGACGGCAACGTGCACGAGTCGATCGCCTCGCTGGCCGACGACGTGCTGTTCGTGACGCTCAACGGCCTGTCGAAGAACTACCGTTCCTGCGGCTACCGTGCCGGCTGGATGGTGATTTCCGGCGACAAGCGCCACGCGAAAGACTATATCGAGGGCCTGAACATGCTGGCCTCGATGCGCCTGTGCGCCAACGCGCCGGGCCAGTTCGCGATCCAGACCGCGCTCGGCGGCTACCAGAGCATCGACGACCTGGTCCGCCCGGGCGGCCGCCTGCTCAAGCAGCGCGACCTGGCCTACAAGCTGCTTACCGAAATTCCGGGAGTGTCCTGCGTCAAGCCAAAAGCGGCGCTCTACATGTTCCCGCGCCTGGACCCGGCGATGTATCCGATCGCCGACGACCAGCAGTTCATCTGCGAGCTGCTGGCCGAGGAAAAGGTCTTGCTGGTGCAAGGCACCGGCTTCAACTGGATCGCCCCGGACCATTTCCGGCTGGTGTTCCTGCCCAATTCCGACGACCTGACCGACGCCTGCGGCCGTATCGCACGCTTCCTCGACGGTTACCGACGACGCCACGCGCGCTAGAACAGACACGAACCACATGAAACCCATCAAAGTTGGCCTCCTCGGCATCGGCACCGTCGGTGCCGGCACTTTCAACGTCCTGCAACGCAACCAGGAAGACATCCGGCGCCGCGCCGGCCGCGGCATCGAGATCACCATGGTCGCCGCGCGCAACCTGGAACGCGCGGCCCAGCTGACCGGCGGCCAGTGCCGCGTGGTCGACGATCCCTTCCTGGTGGTGGACAGCCCCGAGGTCGACATCGTCGTGGAACTGATCGGCGGCTACGAATTGCCGCGCGAACTGGTACTGCGCGCGATCGCCAACAACAAGCATGTGGTGACCGCCAACAAGGCCCTGCTGGCCCTGCACGGCAACGAGATCTTCGCCGCCGCCCAGGAGAAGGGCGTGATGGTCGCGTTCGAGGCGGCGGTGGCCGGCGGCGTGCCGATCATCAAGGCGCTGCGCGAAGGCCTGACCGCGAACCGCATCGAATCGGTGGCCGGCATCATCAACGGCACCACCAACTTCATCCTGTCCGAGATGCGCGACAAGGGCCTGGATTTCGCCACCGTGCTCAAGCAGGCCCAGGAACTCGGCTATGCCGAAGCCGACCCGACCTTCGACATCGAGGGCGTGGACGCGGCCCACAAGCTGACCATCATGTCGGCGATCGCCTTCGGCATTCCGGTCCAGTTCGACAAGGCCCACGTGGAAGGCATCAGCCAGCTGCAGGCCGACGACATTCGCTACGCCGAGGAACTGGGCTACCGCATCAAGCTCCTGGGCATCACCCGCCGCGCCGACACCGGCATCGAGCTGCGCGTGCACCCGACCCTGATCCCGGCCAAACGCCTGATCGCCAACGTCGAGGGCGCCATGAACGCGGTGCTGGTCGAGGCCGACGCGGTCGGCTCGACCCTGTATTACGGCAAGGGCGCCGGCTCGGAACCGACCGCGTCGAGCGTGATCGCCGACCTGGTTGACGTCACCCGCCTGGCCACGGTCGACCCCTACTGCCGCGTGCCGCACCTGGCTTTCCAGCCGAACCAGATGAGCGACGTGGCGATCCTGCCGATGTCGGAAATCACGACCAGCTATTACCTGCGCGTGTACGTGAACGACCAGCTCGGCGTGATGGCCGACCTGACCCGCATCCTGGCCGACGCCGGCATCTCGATCGACGCCGTGCTGCAAAAGGGCACCCGCGGCGGCGCCCGCACCGACATCATCATGATCACGCACCAGACGCGCGAGAAGAACGTCGATGCCGCCATCGAGCGCATCGAGGCGCTTGTTTCGGTCGTCGGCAAGGTCATTCGCATCAGGCTGGAAACGCTCAGCTGACCGGGGGCGCCGCTCCGGCGTCGGGCAGGAGGTTCGGCTAGCCGGGCACCTGGCCCGGCCGCCAGGGGCGGATGGTTTCCGTCAGGCCCAGTTCGGCCAGATATTCATCGGCAAACTCGTCCACGCAAGCGCCGGAGACGGCGCCGTCCTCGTCGAGCGAGGCGGTGGTGAGCGCGAGCAGTTCCTGCTCGATGTCGTCGAACAGCGCATCCGGTGCGCCGTGTTGGGTGGTTTGGAGGTTGGGCGAATTCATCCGAGCATTCTACTCACGCTGCACTGCACAACAAGTCATACGCTGGCCGCCCTTGTCTTGTCTCAAGCGCGTTGAAGCGTGTCAATGGCGCTGCATTTGCACGGTGGACATTGCTCTTTGTTTGCCGATTTCTTGTCCCCATCGTTCTTTTTGCTTTGTGCGACCGCAAGGAGCCTGTTGCCCTTGCGGCGGGTATCGCGCTGCGCCACCGGAAGTATTACCATTCGGCCGGTACGTTGCACCACAGGAAATATTGATGTGCAAGCCAGGCCGGTGCTGTAGATTACGCAGCGTTCGCTTATTGAAACCCGCTTTTCGAGCCTCCGTTTTCCGAGACCCGCCTTTCGAGCCCCGCTTTTCGAGACCCGCTTTTGAGACTGAGAATGAGCCAATCGAGCCAGTTTTCCCTGCTGACCCAGCGCCGTTTTTCGCCCTTCTTCTGGACCCAGTTCCTGGGCGCCTTCAACGACAACCTGTTCAAGACCGCGCTGATGGTCGCGCTGACCTATGACGCCCTGTCCTGGACCACGCTGTCGCCCAGCCTGTTGAACAACCTGATCCCGGGCCTGTTCATCCTGCCCTACGTGGTCTTCTCCGCCACCGCCGGCCAGATCGCCGACAAGGTCGAGAAGGGCAGGCTGGCGCGCTTCGTCAAGCTGCTGGAAGTCGCGATCATGGCGATCGCCGCGATCGGCTGGCTGACCCACACGCTGTGGCTGCTGATCGCGGCGGNNGGTCGGCATGGGCGTGCATTCGACCCTGTTCGGCCCGGTGAAGTACGCCTACCTGCCGCAGCACCTGAAGCCCGAAGAACTGGTCGGCGGCAACGGCGTGGTCGAGATGGGGACCTTCGTCGGCATCCTGCTGGGCGAAGTGATGGGCGCGCTGCTGGTGGCCCAGAAGCCCTGGGGAATCGAGCTGGTCGCGTGCGGCAGCCTGCTCATGGCCTTGCTGGGCCTGGCGGCGAGCTGGCGCATCCCGGCGTCGCCGGCGCCGGTCCCTGAACTACGCATCAGCAAGAATTTCGCGGCCGAGTCGGTGCGCAACCTGCGCTATTCGGCCCAGAATCGCACCGTCTTCCTCTCGATGCTGGGCAATTCCTGGTTCTGGTTCTACGGCGCCCTGGTGCTGTCGCAATTCCCGGTCTTCGCCAAGGACTACCTGCACGGCGACCACAGCGTCTTCGTGCTGCTGCTGACCGTGTTCTCGCTCGGCATCGGCGCCGGCTCCCTGTTGTGCGAAAAACTGTCCGGCCGCAAGGTCGAGATCGGCCTGGTGCCCTTCGGCTCGATCGGCCTGTCGGTGTTCGGCATCGACCTGTACTTCGCCAGCCAGGCCTTCACCAACACCGTGACGGTGGACGCGTTCGCGCTGCTGGCGCTGCCGGGCACGCTGCGCATCCTGGCCGACCTGGTGCTGATCGGCGTCTTCGGCGGCTTCTTCATCGTGCCGCTGTTCGCCCTGATCCAGACCCGCTGCGACCCGAAGCACGTCTCGCGCACGATTGCCGGCATGAACATCCTGAACGCCGTGTTCATGGTGGCCGCCGCCGGCGTGGCCATCCTGCTGCTGGGGCAGGGCTTCACCATCCCGCAGATGTTCCTGGTGACGGCCCTGCTCAATGCCCTGGTGGCGATCTACATCTTCTCGCTGGTGCCGGAGTTCCTGATGCGCTTCCTGGCCTGGCTGCTGATCCATACCATCCACCGCGTGAAGACCGTCGACGTCGAGCGCATTCCGGAAGAAGGCCCGGCCGTGCTGGTGTGCAACCACGTCAGCTATGTCGACGCCCTGGTGATCGGCGCCGCCAGCCCGCGCCCGATCCGCTTCGTGATGGATCACCGCATCTTCAAGACGCCTTTCCTGGGCTGGATCTTCCGCACCGCCAAGGCAATCCCGATCGCCCCGGCCAAGGAAGACCCCTTCCAGATGGAGCGCGCCTTTGTCGACATCGCCGAAGCCCTGCACCAGGGCGACCTGGTCTGCATTTTCCCCGAAGGCAAGCTGACCTCGACCGGCGAGATGAACGAATTCCGTAGCGGCGTCGCCCGGATCGTCGAACGCAGCAAGGTGCCGGTGATCCCGATGGCCCTGCGCGGCCTGTGGGGCAGCGTTTTCACGCGCGACCCCGGCAACCTGTTCGAGCGCTCGTTCGCACGCGGCTGGCGCTCGAAGCTGGCGCTCGCCGTCGGCGTCCCGGTGCCGCCCCAGGAGGCGACGCCCGAGTACCTGTACGAGCAGGTGCGCACCCTGCGCGGGGACTGGAAATAGGGCGCGTTGCCGTAGCCGACTGGCTCGTCATGGACGGCGGCAGCGCGCTTGGCGGACCTCAACAGATAACGTGTGACAAAAACCTAAGAAATTTTCCTGGCTCTGGTATAATTGCTGGCTAGTCGGGGCGTAGCGCAGCCTGGTAGCGTACCTGCATGGGGTGCAGGGGGTCGGAGGTTCGAATCCTCTCGCCCCGACCATAGAATCAGTGGAAAAGGTCAGCTTTCGAGCTGGCCTTTTTTATTTCTGTTCCGGGGCGTACCGTCGATGGCGGCCTTGTCTTGTTACGTTGCCCGTCCTGCCGTCCATTCCTTACGCTCCAAGTGCGGACTGGTTCCCGCATTATTCTCCCCCTTCAATAAAGTTCCCTGAACTCATCAGGTTTCTACGTATGATTCGACATCGCGCAATGTCGCTCGCTGCGCGCGGCTTGTCCGTAACGGTCGAGCTCGATAGATTGGGCGTTCCGCCGGAAAGCCGCACGCGCGGCACCGGTGTCCATCGAAAAATATTGAGGAGCGCAAACATGAAGATGATGTTGCAGTCTCGGTCCAGTCCCGTGTATCCGGCGCCGCGTGCGCGCGGTTCGCTCATGCAGTCGCTGGTGCAGTCGCTAGGGCAGTCGGTGACGGGCTCGCTGGCGGCCTTGCGCCGGACGCGCCGTGGCGTGCTGGCCGCCGGCGCGCTGGC
>DOUW01000375.1:6732-6924 GCA_003520365.1 Massilia sp. | reverse complement strand
CAACGCCTGGCCGCGCAAGCTGACCCCGTCGCGCCTGGAACTGTTCAAGACCGAACGCGGCGGCAACGACCTGATGAAGGACTTCAATACCAAGCTGAAGACGCCTGAGGAAAAGGCGGCGACGCAGGAAGAACCGAAGAAGGAGACGGTGCCGGTCGTGCAGTGACGATCGTAGGGTGGGCACGCCGTGCC
>DOUW01000375.1:0-6572 GCA_003520365.1 Massilia sp. | reverse complement strand
CACGGAGTGCCCACCCTACGTTCAAGCCGGTGGCTGCGCAATGCGGCCACCGGTTGTTTTGCTTTAAAAACCATTCGAATACCCATGAACATGAAGCACCTGGCGCGCGGCGCCGCCCTCCTCTTCGCCCTGTCCGCCGGCGCCCACGCCGCCGACAAGTTCGACGACAAGTTCCGCCAGCTCGACGAGCTGCTGCCCACCCCGACCAGCACCCGCACCGCCTCCGGCGCGCCGGGCCACGCCTACTGGCAGCAGCGCGCGGACTACAAGCTGCGCGCCACGCTGGACGAGGACAAGCGCGCCATCAGCGGCGCCGGCACCGTCACCTACACCAACAACTCGCCCGACACCTTGAATTATCTGTGGGTGCAGCTGGACCAGAACATGTTCCGCGGCGATTCGGACAACCGCAACATCTCGACCATCCCCTCGCGCGACGCCTGGCAGAAGGGCGGCGCGGAAGGCGTGAAGTTCGACGCCATGCGCTTCGCTTTCGAGAGCCGCAAGTTCGAGGGCGGTTTCGACATCAAGAGCGTGAAGACGACCGACGGTCGCCCCCTGCACCACGTCATCAACAAGACCATGATGCGCATCGACCTGCCGCAGCCGATGAAGCCGGGTTCGCGCTTCTCGTTCGCGCTGGAGTGGAGCTTCAACATCCCCGAGATGAACGTGCTGGGCCGCCGCATGGGCTTCGAGCGCTTCAAGGAAGACGGCAACGACATCTTCGAGATCGCCCAGTGGTTCCCGCGCATGGCGGCCTATTACGACGCCGCCGGCTGGCAGAACAAGCAGTACCTGGGCGACGGCGAATTCACGCTCGAATTCGGCGACTACGACGTCGAGATCACGGTCCCGTCGGACCACATCGTGGCCTCGACCGGCGTGCTGCAGAATCCGGGTGCGGTCTTGAGCCCCGCCCAGCGCGAGCGCCTGGCGCAGGCGAAGAAGGCGAACAAGCCGGTGATCGTCGTCACCCAGGCCGAGGCGGAAGCCGCCGAGAAGGCGCGTTCGAAGACCATGAAGACCTGGCGCTTCAAGGCCGACAAGGTGCGCGACTTCGCCTTTGCCTCGAGCCGCAAGTTCATCTGGGACGCGCAGGCAATCAAGAGCGGCGATACCGACGTGATGGCGATGTCCTACTACCCGAAGGAAGGCAACCCGCTGTGGGAAAAATATTCCACGCCGGCCATCATCCACACCATCGAGCAGTACAGCAAATATTCCTTCGACTATCCCTACCCGACCGCGATTTCCGTGAACGGCCCGGTGGGCGGCATGGAATACCCGATGATCTCGTTTAACGGCCCGCGTCCGACCAAGGACAAGAAGACCGGCGAGGTCACGTATTCGAAAGCGACCAAGTATGGCCTGATCAGCGTGATCATCCACGAGGTCGGCCACAACTACTATCCGATGATCGTCAACTCGGACGAGCGCCAGTGGACCTGGATGGACGAGGGCATGAACAGCTTCGTGCAGTTCCTGGCCGAGCAGGCCTGGGAAGAAAACTACCCGGCGCGCCGCGGCGACCCGCGCAACATCGTCGACTACATGCGCAGCAAGAACCAGGTGCCGATCATGACCAATGCGGAGTCGACGCTCCAGCGCGGCGCCAACGCCTACGCGAAGCCGGCGACCGCCCTGAACATCCTGCGCGAGACGGTGCTGGGCCGCGAGCTGTTCGACTTCGCCTTCCGCGAATACGCGCAGCGCTGGAAGTTCAAGCGCCCGACCCCGGCCGACTTCTTCCGCACCATGGAAGACGCTTCGGGCACCGACCTCGACTGGTTCTGGCGCGGCTGGTTCTACACCACCGACGCGGTCGACGTCAGCATCGACGGCATCAGCGAGTACACCATCAGCAGCCAGGATCCGGAAGTCGAGAAGGCCCTGCGCCGCAAGCTGAAACAGGCCGAGCCGCTGTCGCTGACCGAACAGCGCAACCAGGGCATGGCGCGCCGCGTCGACGCGCATCCCGAGCTGAAGGACTTCTACAACGAGCACGACGACTTCACCGTCACCAATGCCGACCGCAACAAATTCAACGAGGCGCAGTCCAAGCTGGAAGACTGGGAAAAGGCCCTGCTGAAGGAGGGCAAGCATTTGTACCTGGTCGACTTCTCGAATCTCGGCGGGTTGGTGACGCCGCTGGTGCTCGAGATCGAGCTCAAGAGCGGCAAGAAGGTTATCGAGCGCATCCCGGCCGAAGTCTGGCGGTATTCTCCGAAGAAGATCACCAAGCTGATCGTCACCGACGAGCCGATGGTGTCGCTGGTCCAGGACCCCTACTGGGAGACTGCCGACATCGACACCGGCAACAACGCCTGGCCGCGCAAGCTGACGCCGTCGCGCCTGGAGCTGTTCAAGACCCAGAGCGGGCAGAACGACATGATGAAGGACTTCAATACCAAGTTGAAGACGCCTGAAACGAAGGCGACGGACGGCGCAACGCCGAAGGCGGCGCAATGATGCGCTGGCCGAAGTGGTGGGCGCTGTTGGCGGCGAGCCTGCTGCTGTGCGCGAGCACGGCGGCATGGGCGCACCGCTTCCATGCGGGGATGACGGACATCTCCTTCAATGCCCGCACCGGCAGCACCGAGATCGTCCACACCTACATGGCGCACGACATCGATGGCCTGTTGGCCAACATGTACGGGCGCCAGTTCGACCTGTCCGAGCCGGACGACCAGGACGTGCTGCGCAAGTACATCGACGGGCGCTTCTGGCTGTACGGCCGGGACAGGACGCGCCTCCCCGTGCGCTGGGTCGGCGTCTCGGTCAATGCCGACTACGTGACGATCTACCAGGAAGTCGAGCAGACCCCGCTGTGGAAGGCCGGCGCCGTGCACCACGAGGTGCTGACCGACTTCCTGCCCGACCAGGTCAACACCGTCAACCTCAACGAGGGCAACGCCGTGCGCACCCTCACCTTCGACCGCGACAAAACAGAACAGCCGACCCGCCCGGAAATACCATGATCCAGCTTCGCCCCCTACCCTGTGCGCTACTCTGCGCCTTGCCTGCATTATTCATTCATCACGCCGCGCAGGCGGACGACCTCGTGCTGCAGCGCGTGCTGGTCGAAGGTTCGCGCATGAGCCAGCTCGGCATTGCCGATTCCGCCAACGCCGGCACCGTCGGCCAGAAGGAGCTGGCCGCGCGCACCGCCTACCGTCCCGGCGAAATGCTGGAAGCCATGCCCGGCCTGATCGCCAGCCAGCATAGCGGCGAAGGCAAGGCCAACCAGTTCTACCTGCGCGGCTTCAACCTCGACCACGGCACCGATCTCGCGACCTGGGTCGACGGCATGCCGGTCAACCAGCGCAGCCACGCCCACGGCCAGGGCTGGACCGACGTCAACTTCCTGATCCCGGAACTGGTCGGCCGCCTCGATTACCGCAAGGGTCCGTACTCGGCGCGCAGCGGCGACTTTTCCTCGGCCGGCAGCGCCGAGATCAGCTACGCCAACCGCCTGGTGAAGGACATCGCCAGCGTCACGCTGGGCCAGGACGGCTTCGCGCGCGGCGTGGTTGCCGGCGCGCCCGAAGTGGCCGGCGGCGTGCTGCTGTATGCGATCGAGGCGATGAAGAACGACGGCCCGTGGACGCGCCCGGACGACTACCGCAAGACCAACGCCGTGCTGCGCTACAGCCGCGGCTTCGCCAACAACGGCTGGAGCGTCACGGCGATGGCCTACCGCGGCCGCTGGAACGCCACCGACCAGATCCCGCTGCGCGCGGTCCAGGATGGCACGCTGGGCCGCTTCGATGCCATCGACGACACCGACGGCGGCAATGCGCGCCGCTACAGCCTGTCGGGCATCTGGCGCCAGACCGACGCCGATTCGGCCTCGAAGCTGAGTGCCTACGTGATCCGCAACCAGCTCGACCTGTTCTCGAATTTCACCTATTTCATGAACGACCCGGTCGACGGCGACCAGTTCGCCCAGCCGGACCGGCGCGTCACCAGCGGCCTGGATGCGACCCAGACCTGGCACGTGCACCGCGGCGAGACCATGGCCTCGGACCTGACGGTCGGCGCGCGCCTGCAGAACGACAACATCTTCAATGGGCTCTACAACACGCGCGCGCGCCAGGTGCTGTCGACCACGCGCGAGGACCACATCGTCGAGACCAGCGGCGGCCTGTTCGTCGAGAGCGCCACGCGCTGGAACGAGGTGGTGCGCACCGTGGCCGGCGTGCGCGCCGACCGCTACCGCTTCGACGTGCGCAGCGACCGCCTGGAAAACAGCGGCCGCGCCAGCGACACCCAGCTCAGCCCCTCGCTCAGCCTGATCCTGGCGCCGCTCGATTCGACCGAGTTCTACCTGAACTACGGCCACGGCTTCCACAGCAACGACGCGCGCGGCACGGTCGCCGGCATCGACCCCGCGACCTTGGAAAGCGTCGAGCGCACGCCGGGCCTGGTGCGTTCGCGCGGCATGGAACTCGGCCTGCGCACGGAAGCGATCCCGAAGATGCAGACCGCCGTGTCGCTGTACAAGCTCGACTTCGACTCCGAGCTGACCTACATCGGCGACGCCGGCATGACGGAAGCGGGCGACGCCAGCCGCCGCTATGGCATCGAGTTCTCGAACTACTGGCGGCCCCTGAAATGGCTGGCGGTCGACTTCGACGCCGCCTTTGCGCGTGCCCGCTCGCGTGGCGGCAACCCGGATGGGAACCGGATCCCCGGTGCGGTGGAAGGCGTGGGCCAGTTCGCCCTCACCGTCGACAAGGTCGGACCGTGGTCGGGCGCGCTGCGCCTGCGCTACTTCGGCCCGCGTCCGCTGATCGAGGACAACAGCGTGCGCTCGCACGCCAGCACCACGCTCAACGGCCGGATCGGCTACCGCATCGGCAAGGACATGCAGCTCGAACTCGAGGGCTTCAACCTGGCCAACCGGCGCGACTCCGCGATCGACTACTTCTATGCCTCGCAGCTGGCAGGCGAGGTTGACGCGCGCGAGGACATCCACTTCCATCCGATCGAGCCGCGCTCGTTCCGCGTGACGCTCACCAAGACCTGGTGAAAGTTGACGTAGCGAATTGACGTAGGGAGTTGACGTAGAACAAGAGGCGGCGGGGCCGCCTCTTTCACCGCCCCCTGGGAAAAGTGCTACGCTACCGGGATGATCACTTCCGAACCACCCTATACCGATCCTTCCCGCCTCGTCGACGCCCTGCGCATCGAAGGCTATGCGCTGCTGCGTCCGCGCGACGTCGCCGCCCTGTCCGGCTGCACGCTGGACGAACTGCAGGCGTTGGCGCCGAGCTGGGACCATCTCGAACTCGACAACTACCTGAAGGACGGCGGCCGCTACCGGCGCCGCCGCCATTCCTGCTTCGTCGACAGCGGAGAAGCGCTGACGCAGACGCCGCACCGCGCGCACTGGCAGCCGGTCGAGTACAACGCCCTGCACGGCGGCATGCACCGCCTGTTCGAACCGGTCGAGGACACGACCATCGCCCAGCCGGCCTGGCAGCAATTGCTGCGCGCGCTGGGCGCGGTCTGCTCCAGGGTGAAGGGCGAGCAGCCCTGGTATGTGGAAGCGCACCAGTTCCGCATCGATACCGCCGACGGCATCGGCCGCCCGACGCCGGAAGGCGCGCACCGCGACGGCGTCGACTTCGTCGCCGTGATCCTGATCGGCCGCGCCGGCATCAAGGGCGGCGAGACCCGCGTGTTCGAAGCGGACGGCCCGCGCGGCCAGCGCTTCACCATGACCGAGCCGTGGACCATGCTGCTGCTCGACGACGCCGCCGTCATTCACGAATCGACGCCGATCCAGCCGCTGGACGAGCACGGGCACCGCGATACGCTGGTGCTGACCTGGCGCGCCGGCGCGTTCCAGGGCGAAGACGCTTAAGCACGCCAACGTAGGGTGGGCACTCGTGCCCACGCGTTTCGTGCGCATCCCTGCCTCGTTTGCCAGAACATATCGCCCGCAAACGCCGAGCGAAACCGCGCTCGATGCAAAGGGTTCTGTCCATCGCATACGTTGCGGGCGACACCTTACTGTCATCGACTTGCGGACCTGACCGTAACGCGTGGGCACGGGGCGCCCACCCTACGGATCGCCCCCTGGCCCATAATCAGGCAAAAAAAACGCCCGCGTACCTGGCGGTAGCGGGCGGCAATCCAGTATTTCGGAGAAAAACTGGAGGAGACGGTTCTAATATAACGTGGTTTTTTGTGCAGTGCAATACGGTAAAACTACCGTAAGCACGTCGGCCCTCTCCTACGTACTGCGTCCTGACAACCAATCCACCCCACACCCGGCCGGACCATTATGTCGCAGCGCATCATGCGGGTGCGCAGGCGGCGCATAACGCACGCTTCCGGTGCAAGATTGCCGCACCCTCCTCGCTCAACCCTTCTGCGCGCCCTGAACCGGGGCGGCCTGCTGGGCCGCCGGCTGGCATCCGTCCTGCGTGTCTTTTTTCGCACCCTGTGCCTGTTCTTCGCGCGCCTTTGCCGCCGCCAGCGCGCGCGACGAGGCGCTGACCGCGGTCGAAGGCACGTGGGTGGCCGGCGCGACCGTGCCGCGTTCGGGCATCGGGTGGGTG
>DOUW01000377.1:3954-8519 GCA_003520365.1 Massilia sp. | reverse complement strand
CGTGCTCGACGCGGCGCCGGACGACGCGGTCGTCGAGTACCGGCAACTGGCGCAGCTCGCGGGCATCCAGTCGAGCTACTGCCGCGCCTTTCCGCGCCTGCTCGCCCGGCTCGGACCGCATTATGCGGCCAAGGCCGTCACGGCTCGCTCGGCCAGCACGGCGCGGCGCTGGGATGGCAGCGGCCTGTTCGCGTTCGCCTGACGGGCGACGCAAACTTGACAGGACGGCCCCGCCGGGACACCATCTGCCGACTCTGATTAGCCAAGCAACAAGGATACCGATATGCGCGCCTCTTACCGAATCTCCCCGCGAACGCCGGCGGTGGCCCGATGACCCGCCTGACCATGGTGGTGGCCATCGACGCCGCGCGCGGCATCGGCATCGACAACCAGCTGCCCTGGCACCTGCCGGAAGACCTGGCGCACTTCAAGCGCGTGACGCTGGGCCGTCCGATCGTCATGGGCCGCAAGACCTTCGATTCGATCGGCCGGCCCCTGCCCGGGCGGCGCAACATCGTCGTGACGCGCAACGCGGACTGGCGCCACGAAGGCGTGGAAGCCGTGACCTCGCTCGATGCCGCCATTGCCCTGCTCGGCGACGAGGAAGCGAGCATCATCGGCGGCGCCCAGATCTTCAGCGCGGCCATGGACAAGGCCGGCCGCCTGATCGTCACCGAGATCGCGCGCACCTTCGATTGCGACACCTTCTTCCCGGCGATCGACCCACAAGTGTGGCAGGAGACGGCGCGCGAGCGTCATCGTTCCGAGACCCAGGGCTTCGATTTCGATTACGTGACCTACGAACGTAGGGTGGGCGGCTGAACCGGCGCAGGCGGGCTTGACGCAGCTTCTCCGCCGCCCACGCGTTCAACTACCACGTGAAACCGCGCGACGGATTTCCTGCTGGTTGAACGCGTGGGCGGCGCACAAACCGCATCGGATCGGCCATGCGGGTGGAGCCGTCCACCCTAGGCCCTTCGGCAGGATGGTGGAGGCCACGCATCCCGTTCTGCTAGAGTGCGCCATGGCTGGACGCATCTGGTTACCCTAACAAAAAAATGTTCACCGGACAGCGGAATTTCTGCGAAAATCCGCTTCTTAATTTTACGGTGCCGTGTGAGCGGGCCGCGTCAACCGGACGCGGCTGCCCACACGGCGCTTCGCTTTGGAGCTGTCGATGAAATTTCGTTTCCCTATCGTCATCATTGACGAGGATTTCCGTTCCGAGAACACTTCCGGTCTCGGTATTCGCGCGCTCGCCGCGGCGATGGAAAAAGAAGGCATGGAGGTGCTGGGCCTGACCAGCTACGGCGACCTGTCGCAGTTCGCCCAGCAGCAGTCGCGCGCCTCGGCCTTCGTGCTGTCGATCGACGACGAGGAATTCGGCGGCGGCTCGCTCGAGGAAACCGATTTCGCCCTGACGGGCCTGCGCGCCTTCGTGCAGGAGATCCGCCACAAGAATTCGAACATCCCGATCTACATCTACGGCGAAACCCGCACCTCGCGCCACATCCCGAACGACATCCTGAAGGAGCTGCACGGCTTCATCCACATGTTCGAGGACACGCCGGAGTTCGTCGCGCGCCACATCATCCGCGAAGCGAAAGCCTACCTGGACAGCCTGGCGCCGCCCTTCTTCCGCGCGCTGGTCAACTACGCCTACGACGGCTCCTACTCCTGGCACTGCCCGGGCCACTCGGGCGGCGTCGCCTTCCTGAAAAGCCCGATCGGCCAGATGTTCCACCAGTTCTTCGGCGAGAACATGCTGCGCGCCGACGTCTGCAACGCGGTCGAGGAACTCGGCCAGCTGCTCGACCACACCGGCCCCGTGGCGAAATCCGAGCGCAATGCCGCGCGCATCTACAGCGCCGACCACTGCTACTTCGTCACCAACGGCACCTCGACCTCAAATAAGATGGTCTGGCACTCGACCGTCGCACCGGGCGACATCGTCGTGGTCGACCGTAACTGCCACAAGTCGATCCTGCACTCGATCATCATGTGCGGCGCGATCCCCGTGTTCCTGATGCCGACCCGGAACAACCTCGGCATCATCGGACCGATCCCGCTGGAAGAGTTCACGCCCGAATCGATCGCCCGCAAGATCGAGGCGAACCCGTTCGCGCGCGAAGCCAAGGACAAGAAGCCGCGCATCCTGACCATCACCCAGTCGACCTACGACGGCGTGGTGTACAACGTGGAAACCCTGCGCGAAATGCTCGACGGCCGCATCGACACCCTGCACTTCGACGAAGCCTGGCTGCCGCACGCGACCTTCCACGACTTCTACAAGAACATGCACGCGATCGGCCGCGACCGCCCGCGCGCCAAGCAGTCGATGATCTTCTCGACCCAGTCGACCCATAAACTGCTGGCCGGCCTGTCGCAGGCTTCGCAGGTACTGGTGCGCGAGTCGGAATCGGTCAAGCTCGACCAGGACGCCTTCAACGAAGCCTTCCTGATGCACACCTCGACCTCGCCGCAGTACTCGATCATCGCTTCCTGCGACGTCGCCGCGGCCATGATGGAAGCGCCGGGCGGCACCGCCCTGGTCGAGGAATCGATCCTGGAAGCGCTGGACTTCCGCCGCGCCATGAAGAAGGTCGACGCCGAATATGGCGACGACTGGTGGTTCAAGGTCTGGGGCCCGGACGTCAAGGGTGAAGAAGGCATCGGCACCCAGGAAGACTGGATGATCCATGCCGAAGACGACTGGCACGGCTTCGGCAACCTGGCCGAGGGCTTCAACATGCTCGACCCGATCAAGTCGACCATCGTGACGCCCGGCCTGTCGCTGGACGGCCAGTTCGGCGAGACCGGCATCCCGGCCTCGATCGTGACCAAATACCTGGCCGAGCACGGCGTCATCATCGAGAAGTGCGGCCTGTACTCGTTCTTCATCATGTTCACGATCGGCATCACCAAGGGCCGCTGGAACACGCTGGTGACGGCGCTGCAGCAGTTCAAGGACGACTACGACCGCAACAAGCCGATGTGGCAGGTGATGCCGCAGTTCGCCTCGGCCAACCCGCGCTACGAAGAGCGCGGCCTGCGCGACCTGTGCACGCAGATCCACACCTTCTACAAGCAGTACGACGTGGCGCGCCTGACCACCGAGATGTACCTGTCGGACATGGTGCCGGCAATGAAGCCGTCGGACGCCTTTGCCAAGATGGCGCGCCGCGACATCGAGCGCGTCGCCATCGAGGAACTCGAAGGCCGCACCACCGCGATCCTGCTGACGCCTTACCCGCCGGGCATTCCGCTCCTGATCCCGGGCGAGCGCTTCAACAAGACCATCGTCGACTACCTGCGCTTCGCACGCGACTTCAACGAGCGCTTCCCGGGCTTCGAGACCGACGTCCACGGGCTGGTGAAGCGCGAGATCGACGGCAAGCTGGGCTACTTCGTGGACTGCGTGAAGCAGGACTGAATCGTCGCCTGAGATGTGCAAAGAGGAGCCGCTGGCTCCTCTTTTTTTGGCTGACGCTTTTCGTAGGGTGGGCACTCGTGCCCACGCGGTATGGTACCGGTGCAGATCGCACCATCTGAACAAAACGACAGTGTACGAACGAAGGGAGGCTGACGCGCCACGAAAACGCGCGCTGCGAGACCGCAAGGGCACAAGTGCCCATCCTACTCAGCGCCGCTTCAACTCGACGATCGGGGCTGGCGTCGCTGGAGCTGGCGAAGTCCTCATCTCTGCACGCGCCTGCCTGATCACGCTGTGCGCAGCGCTCAGGCCCAGGAAGCCCATCACGGCGGCCACGAACAGGTCCGGCAAGCCGCTGCCAGCCCGCCAGACGCCGAGCGCCGCCAGCAAGACGGCGACATTCCCGATCATGTCGTTGCGCGTGCATAGCCACACCGAGCGCATGTTGGCGTCGCCATTCCTGAAGGCGAACAGGAGCGCGGCCACGAGGGCGTTCGCCGCCAGCGCCGCGACGCCGATGACGCCCATGGTCTGCGCTTCGGGCACGACGCCGGACGCCAGGTGCCACAGCGCCGAGCCGATCACGAAGGCGCCGTAGGCGCCCATGGTCGCGCCCTTCACCAGCGCGGTGCGCGCGCGCCAGATCGGCGCCAGGCCGAGGACGAACAGGGAGATGCCGTAGTTGGCGGCATCGCCGAAGNNGGCCAGCAGCGAGACCGAACCGGCGGCCCAGCCGCCGGCCAGTTCGACGCCGAACATCGACGCGTTGACCACCAACGCGATCCAGAGCACGCGCCGGTAGCGCGGATCGACCGGCGGCTTGCCGCTGGAGCAGCCGCCGCCACAGCAGTCAGCCATCGCTATGCCTCGCCGACATGATACGGATTTGACAGGGTGATGCCGAAAACCGTATCAGGTCTTCGGCAGCGTCACGCCGTGCTGGCCCTGGTATTTGCCGCCGCGGTCCTTGTAGGAGGTCTCGCAGACCTCGTCGGACTCGAAGAAAAGCACCTGGGCGCAGCCCTCGCCGGCGTAGATCTTGGCCGGCAGCGGGGTGGTGTTCGAAAACTCCAGCGTCACGTAACCTTCCCACTCGGGTTCGAACGGGGTCACGTTGACGATGATGCCGCAG
>DOUW01000377.1:0-3946 GCA_003520365.1 Massilia sp. | reverse complement strand
CGGGATGATGCAGACGTCGCTCTTCACGTCGACAAACGACTTCTCGTCGAAATTCTTCGGGTCGACGATGGTGCTGTTGATGTTGGTGAAGACCTTGAACTCGTCGGCGCAGCGGATATCGTAGCCATACGACGAGGTGCCGTAGGAGATGATGCGGCGGCCGTCCGCCTCGCGGACCTGGCCCGGCTCGAAGGGTTCGATCATGCCGGTTTCCTGCGCCATGCGGCGGATCCATTTGTCGCTCTTGATTGCCATGCTGCTCTTTCGGGAATGCGGAAAATCCCGCGATTTTACGCGAAAAGCCCGCGCCGGTCCTGGTTCTCGATGCCGTTTTGATCAGCCGCCCGGGCCAGCAGGCGCTGGATCATTTCATGCGTCAGTTGCGCCGCGCGCGCCGGGTGTTCCATCGGGTACAGGTGCGAGCCTTCGGTCATGACGAAGTTCGCGCCGACCAGCTTGCGCGTGGATGCAAGTCCCGCCTGGCGCAGCTCTTCCGAGCGGTCGGCGCCGATGAAACCGACCGGCACCGGGAAATCGTGGCGGATCACTTCGCCCATGTGGTGCGGCAGCGAGTTGTAGATCCGGGTCTCGACGGCGCGGTCGAAACGCAGCTGCACGCCGTCCGGGTGGGGCTTCAGGCCCACGTCCAGGTAGTCGTCCAGCACGCCCGGCGCCCAGGCGGCGAAGATGTCCTTCGCGATGAAGTGCTGGTAGGCCGCCTCGCGGCTGGGCCAGACGTTGCGCCGGCGCTCGGAGAAGCGTGCCGGCGAGAACTTGGAGCCCTTGCCCAGCAGTTTCACCAGGCGCCAGAGGAAGGCGCGCCAGCCCGCCACCACCGGCGAATCGAGCATGACCACGCAGCGCGCCAGTTCCGGACGGCGCTCTGCCGCCATGGTGCTGAGCATGCCGCCGAGGGAGTGGCCGACCAGGATCGCCGGCCGGCCGTATTGCTCGAGCTGCGCGACCAGCTCGTCCACCAGCCCGTCCCAGCCGTCGCCCACCGGATAGCGCGGGTCGTGCCCGACCATGTCGGTCATGTGGACGTCGTAGTGGACGGCCAGGCCGTCGAGCAGCTGGCGGTAGGTGCCCGAGGGGAAGCTGTTGCCGTGGCAGAAGTGCAGCAGGGGTTTGGACATGAAAGCACGGTACACACGAAACGAATAAGGTTCCGATTGTAATGTGACAAGCTCCCGTGCGTTCTCCGTTTAGAGGGAAACCCCTACATAAGGGTAGGGAAACCCTACAAGGCCGAGCCCGCAGCACTTGCCCATACTCCCGGGCTGCGGATACCAGTATGATGCGCAGGGCTTTGCGTCCGCTTCGTTTGCGCCATGTGCAAGGACCGTGGCCACTGCCCGCATTCCACTGTGGCGCTTTCCTGTCGTACAAGCTGCTCAGTACATGATGGACGCCTGCCACGCCAAAAAGAATTACGTTTGGTAAATGTGCGAAAATCCAGCTCAATTAGGCGGCATGAATCGCTGAAAATATACGAAAAGCGGACCAAATGAAGAAAAGCAAAGCGAAAACGATTGACCAGGAATATCCGCGTTTCAAATTTGCGGGATTCGGCTCACAAGGCACGTGCTTTTTGCGAGTACGCGTAAGGCCGGATGGAATAGTCGTACTCTGCAGCCAACTTCTCGACTACTACGGCACGTCGGTTACTAATGCTGTTGAAGCAATCCTGGTGTCCACCATTGAACAGTTACAAAAAGATTTCGGGTTGGATCACCTGATCGCGGCAAGACCCTGGTGGCGATTTCGCACCAGTCGCGACGAGTTCATTGAACAGATCGTCCGACGCACGGTGTGGGTAGAACACTATCCACCAGGGGCCGGGCTCGCTCCCGCAGGATCATTCGCCCTCGTCGCCTTCGACAGCGGCCTCCACCCTGTATGGAATTATGTATCCAAAGAGGTCGCTGCAGCGGAATGCGCCGTAGAAGTCGAATTCCTTGAAGTTGAGAACGAACGCCTGCAATATGTTTCGTAGACGCCTGCTCTCTTACGACCCTCGCCTGCTCAACATCATCAACACGCAGCTCCCGCACCAGGTCATTGCATCGAACGGTTTGGTTGGTGGTTCGAAAGATGCGCATCAGGCAGAGGCCGTGGTTCAAAAGTTGATTGTGAGACTTCTGTCATCGCATTTACCGTCCCCTGACTTAATCAGGAACAACAAGAAAGCCCTAGACCATCCGATACTGGGAGGCTGTATCCCCGATGTAATCATTGACTGCATCGGTGGCTAACCTTGGGGATTTTTTGAACTGAAAACGCTGCTCGCCGAAGACCAGCTCACCGAGGAAGCTGTTGAACGCGATCTTGCGAAGTTGTGCGCATACAAGACCGCTCATCCCGAGGCGGCTGCTATTTTCCTCTTAGTCGGCACTCGCAAGAGGCTTTCAAGCACGGTTGCAAAAGCCGCTTGGACAAAATCTGGAATCAACGCTGACGACTCAGCTTTCAGTACCAGTAAATTACGACCTCAGCATCTGTTTTCTGGAAGCCATATAGCGATTCCTTGCGGTTGGTCTGGAAATGGCAATGAGGTGATGACCCTGGCTTGGGAAATCCAGCCCGCAGGCAGGACACAAATCCAATCGGATAAATATCGATTCCTGGCATGTATGGCCGGAACCCAGGAACGACGCTGGTGACCGAAACGACGGGGCGGTTACTAACGGCGAGCCCGATGTAAAGCTGGGTAAAACCACGCCGGCCGGGAGCCAGCGCGGCGCCCGCTTTGTTATCATCCTTCGGATGAACCACGTACTGTTAATCGACGACGACGCCGAACTGGTCGGCATGTTTACCGAATACCTGGAGCAGGAAGGTTTCACCGTGGCCTGCGCGCACGATGGCGAATCCGGCGCGCGCGAAGCGCTGTCCGGGCGCTACGCCATCGCAATCCTCGACGTGATGATGCCGGCGCTGAACGGCATCGACACTTTGCGCCGCATCCGCGCGCAAAGCCGGATTCCGGTCCTGATGCTGACCGGCCGCGGCGACGACGCCGACCGCATCCTCGGCCTCGAACTGGGCGCCGACGACTACGTCACCAAGCCCTGCACCCCACGCGAACTGACCGCGCGCGTGCGCGCCATCCTGCGCCGCACCCAGCAAGCCGCGCCGGGCGCCGGCAACGGCGCCGTGCTCTCGGTGGGCAAGCTCACCATGCTCCCCGAGCAGCGCCGCGCCACCTGGGACAAGCAGCCGCTGGAACTGACCAGCACAGAATTCAACCTGCTCGAGGTGCTGGCGCGTCATGCCGGGCGCCCGGTGAGCAAGAACGAGCTGTCGGAACAGGGCCTGGGACGCCCGCTGGCGCGCTTCGACCGCAACATCGATGTGCACCTGAGCAGCCTGCGCCACAAGCTCGGCACCCTGGACGACGGCCGCTCGCCGCTGCAGACGGTGTACCGCCTCGGCTACCAGTTGATCCGCGATTGAAAGCACCCATGGCACGTCCGGGCCGCCGCCTGTTCTGGAAGTTCTTCCTGTCCATCCTGCTGGCCCAGATCGCGGCCGCGGTCGGCATCGGCAGCGTGTTCTGGCTGCGCGAGCAGGCGCGCGTGTCAAGCGCCGTCACCGTCATCGAGACCGGGCCGCCGGCCGGCTTCATGCTCGACTCGGCCGCCGTCGCGCTGAAATACGGCGGCATCCCCGCCCTGCGCGAAATCAACGCGCACAAGGGCCGGCATTCTGTCTACGCCGTCGACCGCAACGGCCGCGAACTGCTCGGGCGCAAGGTGACCGCCAGCATGCGCGAACAGGCGCAGCGCGAACTGCGCTCGGACCGTCCTTACCGGCCGGTGCGCATGCTGAAGGCCCCCGACGGCCAGCAGCTGCTGCTGTTCGTGCCGCGCATCTACCGCAACGCCGCCGGCGACACGCTCACGGCCGCCCAGGTGGCGGACGCGCGGGGTTCGCACGGTGCCGC
>DOUW01000538.1 GCA_003520365.1 Massilia sp. | reverse complement strand
TGGTGCGTCGGGCGCAATTGCACGGCCAGCGCGGCGCGCCCGCCCAGGGCCTGCTGCACCGCCTTGGCCATCGGATAGAACAGGTCGCGGTAGGGCACCAGGCGCGTGCGCGGCCCCTTGACCTCGACGGTCTGCACGGGCTCGCCGACGGCGATCGCCGCGCCGCAGGCGCACAGGAGAACGAGCAGCAAGAACAGTCTTGGCATGGCCAGCTCCGGACGGCTTCCTGGGAAAACCAGATGCTTTCACGGCTGTGCGTAAACTTCAACACGCATTATTGGCAGTGTCGGTTTCGCGGCACAGTTCGCGCTTGATCCGGCTCAACCGTAACAGGTCAACAGTACTGACTCCCGGACGTTAAGCGCGCTGGACGGCATTCGCCGTTCCTGTACCTGTCACGACTATGGAGACCACATGATCAAGAAACTGCTGCTCGCAATCGCCACGCTCGCCGCCTCGGCCAGCTTCGCCTTCGCCCAGGTGGACGTCAACAAGGGCGACGAGGCCGCCCTGAACGGCGTGAAGGGCCTGGGCCCGAGCACGACCAAGGCCATCCTGGACGAACGCGCCAAGGGCGAGTTCAAGGACTGGACCGACCTGCAGAAGCGCGTCAAGGGCATGGGCGAGAAGAAGGCCGCCAAGCTGTCCGAGGCCGGCCTGCAGGTGAACGGCAAGGCGAAGGAGGGCGCCGCGATGACAGCCAAGGGCGAAGCCAAGGCGGCCNNGCCAAGGGCGAAGCCAAGGCGGCCAAGGGCGAAGCCAAGGCGGCCAAGGCGAGCGCTGCCAAGGATGCCGGCGCTGCCAAGGAGTCGAGCGACGCCAAGGGCAGCATGTAAGCGCTGCGCGCAGGCACGCCGCCCGCGGCCGCGCCATCGGCGCGGGCGGCTTCGCTATACAAATTTTTGAGATGTAAGTACTGCAAGAAATGACATGTGCATGAGAAGATATGTTGCTTGATTGAAGCGCAACGATTCCAAGGATTTCCATGCCTCATGTTCGCATTACCGCCGGCCTCGTGGCCGGCCTGATCGCCGGGGGCGCCTTTGCCGCCCCGGCTGCACTGGCCGCCAGCGCAGCTGGTCCCGACGTCACCCGCCACCAGGCACAGATCGACAAGATCGTCGCCGAGATCTCGCCCAAGCGTATCGAAAGCTATATCCGCAAGCTGGTCAGCTTCGAGACCCGCCACACCATGTCCGAGACCGAGTCGGACACGCGCGGCATCGGCGCGGCCCGCCGCTGGATCAAGAGCGAGCTGGAGCGCTGCGGCGCCGGCAAGCTGCAGGTCGCCTTCGACAGCCACGTCGCCCCGGTCTCGGCGCGCATCTCGCGCCCGACCGAGATCGTCAACGTGGTCGCCACCCTGCCGGGTACCCAGGAAGCCGCGAAGGACCGCCTGTACGTGGTCAGCGGCCACTACGACAGCCGCAACACCGACGTCATGGATGCCACCGGCAAGGCGCCCGGCGCCAACGACGACGCCTCGGGCACCGCGGCCGTGATGGAGATGGCCTGCGTGATGGCGAAGCACCAGTTCGACGCGACCCTGGTCTTCATGGCCGTCGCCGCCGAGGAGCAGGGCCTGCTGGGCGCCGGTCACTGGGCGCGCCAGGCGCGCGCCAACAACCTGAACGTCGCCGGCATGCTGAACAACGACATCATCGGCAGCTCGCGCGCCGACGACGGCCGCGTCGACAACAAGCAGGTGCGCCTGTTCGCGCAAAGCATCCCGGCCACCAAGGAGATGAGCGAGGCCGTGCGCCAGCTGGTCGCCACCGGCGGCGAGAACGATTCGATCACGCGCCAGCTCGCGCGCCACGTCAAGGAGCAGGGCGAGCGCTACGTGAAGGGTTTCAAGGTCAACGTGATCCAGCGTCACGACCGCTACCTGCGCGGCGGCGACCACATGCCTTTCCTGGAGCAGGGCTATGCCGCGCTGCGCTTCACCGAACCGAACGAGGATTTCGCGCACCAGCACCAGAACCTGCGTACCGAGGACGGCAAGGTCTACGGCGACCTGATCGACTTCGTCGATTTCGACTACGCCGCGAAGGTAACCAAGGTCAACGCCGCGGCCCTGGCCTCGCTGGCGCTGGCCCCGGCCGCGCCGAAAGACGTCAAGGTGCGCACCGCCGGCCTGACCAACGACACGACCCTGGTCTGGGCCGCGAACGCCGAACCGGACGTCGCCGGCTACCGCATCGTCTGGCGCGAGACCACCGCGGCGCAGTGGGAAGGCGCTAAGTACGTGGGCAATGTGCTTGAGGCCACGGTGAAGCTGTCGAAGGATAATTACTTCTTCGGCGTGCAGGCGGTGGACAAGGACGGCAACGTCAGCCCGGCGACGTATCCGTTGCCGCTGCGCTGATCGCAAACGAGCGTTACAGGGGCGCCTGCCCCTGTCTGCTTTTCGTAGGGTGGGCACTCGTGCCCACGCGGTCTCACCGCTGAAAAAACGGCGCAATGACTGGCACCGCTTTCGTCTGCGGTCCTGATCTGATGCGCGGATGACCACCGGTGCTATTCCGCGTGGACACAGGTGTCCACCCTACAAAACTCATCGGAATCATCTTGTCTGCGGTTCTGGTCCGGTGCGCGGCTGATCACCCTGCCATTCCGCGTGGGCACAAGTGCCCACCCTACGAAATCCCCATTCACGATTCCCCGATCCCGCACAACGCGGCCCTCTGGACCACATCACGACGCTCAATTGCTTATCGGATTAAAATGGCGGTTTGAAGAACCGCAAGAGAGCGAACATGGCCTACAAGACCATCGAAGATACGATCGGTAACACGCCGCTGGTGCAATTGGTACGCCTGCCGGGCGCGGACGCCGCGGCCCGCAACAACGTCATTCTCGGCAAGCTGGAAGGCAACAATCCGGCGGGTTCGGTCAAGGACCGCGCCGCCATGTCGATGCTGAAGAACGCCGAGGCGCGCGGCCAGATCAAGCCGGGCGATACCATCATCGAGGCCACCTCGGGCAATACCGGCATCGCGCTGGCGATGGCGGCGGCGATCCGCGGCTACAAGATGGTGCTCCTGATGCCGGACAACCTCTCGATCGAGCGCCGCCAGAGCATGGCGGCCTATGGCGCCCAGATCATCCTGACGCCGAAGACCGGCGGCATGGAATACGCGCGCGACATGGCCGACCAGATGCAAAAAGACGGCAAGGGCATCATCCTCGACCAGTTCGCCAACCAGGACAACCCGCGCGCCCACTACGAAACCACGGGCCCGGAAATCTGGCGCGACACCGAAGGGCGCATCACGCACTTCGTGAGCGCCATGGGCACGACCGGCACCATCATGGGCGTTTCGCGCTACCTGAAGGAACAGAACGAGAACGTGCGCATCATCGGCGCCCAGCCGGAAGAAGGCTCGTCGATTCCGGGCATCCGCAAGTGGCCGCAAGCCTACCTGCCGAAGATCTTCGACAAGTTGCGCGTGGACCAGGTGGAGAACGTGAGCCAGGCCGCGGCCGAGCAGATGGCGCGCCGCCTGGCGGCCGAAGAGGGCATCTTCTGCGGCATCTCGGCCGCCGGCGCCGCCGAGGTGGCGCTGCGCATTTCGCAGACCGTCGAGAACGCGACCATCGTGTTCATCGTCTGCGACCGCGGCGACCGCTACCTGTCGACCGGCGTGTTCCCGGCGTAAAAGCTAAACAGAAACAGAAACGACGAAGGGGCCACACGGCCCCTTTTTTTAGGTTCATCGCACTTT
>DOUW01000531.1 GCA_003520365.1 Massilia sp. | reverse complement strand
TCTCGATCAGGCGCTTGGCGATCAGCGGACGCGCAATCGAGGTGCCGAGCAGGTATTCGCCTTCGTACACGGTGTTGGCGCGGAACATCGGGTAGACGAAGTCGCGCACGAACTCTTCGCGCACGTCGTCGATGTAGATGTTTTCCGGCTTGATGCCGAACTTGATCGCCTTGGCGCGCGCAGGCTCCAGTTCTTCGCCCTGGCCGAGGTCGGCGGTAAAGGTGACGATTTCGCACTTGTAGTTATCCTGCAGCCATTTCAGGATGACCGAGGTATCGAGGCCGCCGGAGTAGGCGAGGACTACTTTTTTAATGTCGCTCATGGATGTTCCAGTAATGGTGTGACGTGAGGAGGGGACTAAATGGTCAGCCGGTCCGCAGTGGCGCTCCCTGTGCGAGCGGGGCGTGGGACCAACGATCAAACATATGATTGTGGGGTTGGTAAAAAAATATCGTGACAGGCCGCGTAAGTAAGACGCCCGTTTTGTGCAGCGCGGTCTTCCGCACTGCACAAAACGTCATTCTACCGCTTTTACTTGTCTTCGATGCGGCCCAGCAGCAGGTACTCGATCAGGGCCTTCTGCACATGCAGGCGGTTTTCGGCTTCGTCCCAGACTACCGACTGCGGACCGTCGATCACCTCGGCCGCGACTTCCTCGCCGCGGTGGGCCGGCAGGCAGTGCATGAACAGGGCGTCGGGCGTGGCGCGCGCCATCTTGGCGGCGTCGACGATGAAGCCGTCGAAGGCCTTCATGCGCTCGGCGTTTTCCTTCTCGTAGCCCATGCTGGTCCACACATCCGTGCTGACCAGGTGCGCGCCTGCGCAGGCGTCCGAGGGGTTGTCGAACAGGGTGTAGCGCTTCGTGGACACCAGGCTCGGGTCCAGCTCGTAGCCCTTCGGGGTCGAGATGTTCAGGTGGAAGCCGAACACCTCGGCCGCCTGCAGCCAGGAGTACAGCATGTTGTTGGCGTCGCCGATCCAGGCCACCGTCTTGCCGGCGATCGGGCCGCGGTGCTCGTAGAAGGTGAAGACGTCGGCCAGCACCTGGCAGGGATGATGTTCGTTGGTCAGGCCGTTGATCACCGGCACGCGCGAGTTGGCGGCGAAGCGCTCGATGATGTCGTGGCCAAAGGTGCGCACCATGATGATGTCGCACATGCGCGACATGACCTGGCCCGCGTCCTCGACCGGCTCGCCGCGGCCGAGCTGGCTGTCGCGCGTGTTCAGGTAGATCGCGGCGCCGCCCAGCTGGTGCATGCCCGCTTCAAAGGATAAGCGGGTCCGGGTCGAGCTCTTCTCGAAGACCATCACCAGGGTGCGGTCGACCAGCGGGTGGTAGACCTCGTAGGCCTTGAACTTGCGCTTGATGACCTTCGCGCGCTCGATCACGTATTCGAACTCGTCGAGCGAGAAGTCGGAGAATTGCAGGAAGTGCTTGATAGGGCGTGAGACTGGCATATCGTATTCGCTTGGCTGTTATCCCTTCGATTATAAGGGCTTTTGCTTGACGCTAGGGAAAGCAGGCGGCGCGCCTATTATTCGCTGCGATTATTCACCGCGTAAATATGCCTGCTCATCAGTATTTTCCGTATCAATAAAGCGTCTGCGACGACTCGTGCAGCAGCTGCGCGTACAGTTCGTGGCGCATCTTCGCGATCTTCCCGTCCTTTACCGCCTCCAGCACCGCGCACTGCGGCTCGGCCAGGTGGCGGCAGTTGTAGTACTTGCAGCCGCCGAGATAAGGCTTGAACTCCACGAACGCCCGCTCCAGCATCCCTTCCGTCAGGTGGTACAGGCCGAATTCCTGGAAGCCCGGCGAATCGATGATCGCGGCCCCGCCCGGCAGCCAGTACAGGCGCGTGAAGGTCGTGGTGTGCTTGCCGGTGTCGAGCGCCGAGGAGATCTCGCGCACGGCGATGTCGGCGTCCGGCACGAGCAGGTTGATGAGCGAGGACTTGCCCATGCCCGACTGGCCGATGAAGATCGAGTGCTGGCCGGCCAGCAGCGGCTGCAGCACGGACAGGGCGTGCTCCGGATCGGCTTTCGCCGAGACCTCGTGCACCGGGTAGCCGAGCGAACCGTAGACGGCGGCGCGTTCGCGCGCGCGCGGCAGCGGCTCCTTCACGTCGGTCTTGTTCAGGATCAGGTGGGCCTCGATCCCGGCCGCCTCGGCGGCCACCAGGGCGCGCGAGACCAGGTCGTCGGCGAAGCTCGGCTCGGTGGCGACGACGATGAACAGGCGCGAGATGTTCGCCGCCAGCAGTTTCGATTTATATTGGTCGGAGCGGTAGATCAGGGTGGTGCGGTCGGCGATGTCCTCGATCACGGCCTGGTCGTTCGAGGTCTGCTTCAGGTGCACGACGTCGCCCACCGCCACATTGGTCTTCTTGCCGCGCGTGACGCACTGGTATTTCGTGCCCTCGACATCGGCCAGGTAGTGGCGGCCGTGGGCCGCGATGATGGTGCCGCTCATGCTCATGCGCTGCGTTCCTCGTAGATTGCGTCGGCTTTCGCAGCGCAGATAAAGTCGTTCATCGACACGGCATTGCCGGCCGAGTGGGTGGTCCAGGCGACCAGGCAGTGGCGGTAGCGCACGCGCAGTTCGGGATGGTGGTCTTCGCGGTGGATCATGGACGCCAGGGCGTTCACGAAGGCGATGGTCTCGTGGTAGTCCTTGAAGGCGTATTCGCGCTCGAGACGATGATCGTTCCGGCGCCAGCCGGGCAGGGCGGCAAGCTGCGCCGCCAGGGCCGCGTCGTCCAGCGCCGGCGCGCCGTGGGTGCAGTGCTGGTCGGCCAGCTTCATGCGGCCGCCGCGTTCAGGTGGGCCGCATTCAAGTGTGCAATTCGGACCGAGGCCGGCGGATGCGAATCGTAGAAGGCCGAGTGCAGCGGATCCGGCGTCAGGGTCGAGGCGTTATCTTCGTACATCTTGACCAGGGCCGAGACCAGGTCGTCCGCACTGCTGTGCTTTGCGGCAAAGGCGTCGGCCTCGAACTCGTGCTTGCGCGAGGTGATCGCGTTCAGGGGGCCGAGCACAAACGTGAAGATCGGCAGCACCAGCGCGAACAGCAGCAGGGCCATGGCGTCGTTCGGGCCATCGAGCAGGGGCGTCACGCCCAGGCCCGTGTAGAACCAGCTCTGCTCCTTGAGGTAGCCGAGCAGCGCCAGGAAGGCCAGCGACAGCGCGAACATGACGACCATGCGCTTGACGATGTGGCGCAGCTTGAAGTGGCCCAGTTCGTGCGCCAGCACGGCCTCGATTTCCTGGGGCGCCAGGCGCTCGATCAGGGTGTCGAAGAAGACGATGCGCTTGGCCGCGCCGAAGCCGGAGAAATAGGCGTTGCCGTGGGCGCTGCGGCGGCTGCCGTCCATCACGAACAGGCCCTTCGAGGCGAAGCCGACGCGCGCCATCAGGCCTTCGATGCGTGCTTTCAGGCTGTCGTCGGCGAGCGGCGTGAACTTGTTGAACAGCGGCGCGATCACGGTCGGATACAACACCATCATCAGGAGCTGGAAGCCGCTCCAGACGCACCAGGCCCACAGCCACCAGAGCGAACCCGTGGTTTCCATCAGCTTGAGGATCACCCACAGCAGCGGCAGGCCGATCGCGGCGCCGAGCAGCGCGCCCTTGGCCATGTCGGCCAGCCACAGGCCGCGCGACATCTTGTTGAAGCCGAAGCGCTCCTCGAGCACGAACTGGCGGTAGTAGTCGAAGGGCAGGTCGAGCACACCGGAGACGACGGCGAACGCGACCACCAGCAGGATCTGATGTAGCATGCCCGGACCGGCGAGCGGCAGCAGGGCGTTCGAGATCGCCTGCAGCCCGCCCAGCAGGGTGAAGCCGATCAGGACCAGGCCGCCCCAGAGCAGGGCGGCGATGCCGAAGCGGGTGCGGGCGACGGTGTAGTCGGCCGCCTTCTGGTGCGTCTCGAGCGCGATCTTCGGCGCGAATTCGGCGGGCACCGCGCCGCGGTTGCGCAGCACGTGGCGGATCTGGCGGTTGGCCAGCCAGAAGCGCAGACCGAGCGTCAGCACGAAGAAAACGACGAACAAGACCGAAAACGCAAGTGAAGACATTCTGTGCCTGTGAGAAAATGCAGGATTGTTTAGGCAAAGAGAGAATTATGTCACAAGCCACCGAATCCGCCGTATCTGCAAACCCGGCAACCGCAACGAGCGCCACGGCGCGCCCCAACGAGTTCAACCTGGTCTGGGTCGACATGGAAATGACCGGACTTGATCCGGACAACGACCGCATCATCGAGGTCGCCGTCGTCGTCACCGATGCCGAACTGAACGTGATCGCCGAAGGCCCCGTGTTCGCCATCCACCAGTCCGACGCGACCCTCGACAAGATGGACAACTGGAACAAGGGCACCCATGGCCGCTCGGGCCTGATCGACCGCGTCAAGGCCTCGACCGTCACCGAAGCCGATGCCGAAGCCCAGCTGATCGCCTTCCTGAAGCAGTACGTCCCGGCCAACAAGTCGCCGATGTGCGGCAACTCGATCTGCCAGGACCGCCGCTTCATGGCGCGCGGCATGCCGAAGCTGGAAGCCTTCTTCCACTACCGTAACCTCGACGTCTCGACGCTCAAGGAGCTGTGCCGCCGCTGGAAGCCCGAACTGGCCTCCGGTTTCAAGAAGCACCAGAAGCACACCGCGCTGGCCGACATTACCGAATCGATCGAAGAGCTGAAGTACTACCGCGAGCACTTCATCAAGCTGTAAACACCCTCCCGCATCCGTGCTACGTGTATCCTGCCCTTGTGGGAAAATGACAAGATGCACGGAATACTGCGCGGCGGCCCTGATGCGGCCCCCGCCGGTCTGCGCGCCCTGATCGGCGCGCACGACTGGCGTGACTCTCCCCTTGGACACCCCGACGACTGGCCGCCGCAACTGGCGACCGCGGTCGCGATGGCGCTCGACTCGGCGCTGCCGATGTTCGTCTGCTGGGGGCCGGACCTGCGCATGCTCTACAACGACGCCTACGTGCCCATCCTCGGCGAGCGCCATCCGCAGGCGCTGGGCGAACCCCTGCAGCGCGTCTGGACCGATGCCTGGGCCCAGGTGGTGCCCTTCATCGACCGCGCGCTGTCGGGCAAGTCGGTGCACTTCGAGGATTTGCTGATCGGCGTGGTGCGCGGCGGCAAGCCCGAGCAGGCCTATTTCACCTTCTCGTACGCGCCCCTGCACGACGGCGCCGGCCGCGTGGCCGGCATGTACTGCACCGCGCTCGAAACCACCGAACGCCGGCGCGCCGAGCGCCGCGCCGCGCTCGAGCTGAAGCTGTCCGACGCGTTGCCCCCGCTGCATTCGCCCGACGAAGTGCTCGACACCGCCAGC
>DOUW01000532.1 GCA_003520365.1 Massilia sp. | reverse complement strand
TCCTCGCGCGGCTTCGGCGCGCGCTCGGCCTTTGGCGTGCGCGGCGTGCGCCTGATCGCCGACGGGATCCCGGCCTCGATGCCCGACGGCCAGGGCCAGGCCGCCACCTTCAACCTCGACATGGCCGAGCGCATCGAAGTGCTGCGCGGGCCGTTTTCCGCGCTCTACGGCAACCACTCGGGCGGCGTGATCCAGCTGTTTACCCGCGACGGCCAAGGCCGGCCGAGTAGCGAGGCGACGGTCTCCGGCGGCAGCGACGGCACCCACAAGATCGACCTGAGCGCCCAGGGCGAGACCGACGGCATCGGCTACGTGATCGACGCCTCGCGCTTCGAGACCGACGGCTACCGCGACCACAGCGCGGCGCGGCGCGACCAGGGCTTCGCCAAGCTGAGCGTCAAGCCGGACGCCAACAGCCGCCTGACCATCACCGCCAGCACATTGACGCAAGACGACACCGAGGATCCGCTCGGCGTGACCTGGGCCACGTTCCAGCGCGACCCGCGCGCCGGCGAAATCGACCCGACCGATACGCAAACGCCGCAGCGCACCCTGGCCGAGCGCTACAACACCCGGAAGAGCATCGATCACCAGCAGGGCGGCGCCGTCTTCGAACAACGCTTCGGCCCGGACCGGCTGCGCGTCACGGCCTATGCCGGCAAGCGCCAGGTGGTCCAGTACCAGGCCTTTTCGCGCGGCTTCCAGGCCCCGCCCACCCATTCGGGCGGGGTGGTCGACTTCGACCGCGACTTTCACGGCGCCGACCTCCAGTGGCTGATGGTGCGCCAGCTTGCCGGCGGCACGCTCAGCACGACATTCGGCCTCGAATACAGCCGCTCGAAGGACGATCGCCAGGGGTATGAGAATTTCGCTGGCACCGAACTTGGCGTGCGCGGCGCCCTGCGGCGCGACGAAACCGACGAGCTCTCCAGCCTCGACCCTTACGTGCAAACCCAATGGGAAGGCGGTCCATGGCTGCTGACGGCGGGCCTGCGCCGCAGCAGCCTGGACGTCGACGTGGAGGACCGCTTCCTGTCGAACGGCGACGACAGCGGCGGCGTCGACTACAGCAAGGTGACGCCGGTGCTGGGCGCGCTGTACAAGGTCTCTCCCCAGCTGAACGTCTACCTCAGCGCGGCGCGCGGCTTCGAGACGCCGACGCTGAACGAGCTGTTTTACTCGAACGGCGGCAGCGGCTTCAACTACCGGTTGAAACCGGCCAGCAGCCGCCACCTGGAAATCGGCGCCAAGGCGAAACTGGGCGAGAATGCGCGCGTCGAGGCGGCCCTGTTCCAGGTACGGACCGACGACGAGATGGTGGTCGAATCTTCCGCCGGCGGACGCACCAGCTATCGCAACGCGAGCGAGACGCTGCGCAGGGGAGCGGAGGTGTCCGTCGAGAGCGAGTTCGGCGCGGGTCTGAGCGCGCGACTGGCACTGACGGTGCTGCGGGCGACCTATGAAACCGGCTTCGGGAATGTTCCTGCCGGCAGCCGGCTGCCGGGCGTGCCGCGTGCGAACCTGTTCGGCGAGCTGGCCTGGAACGACGAAGGCGGGCGCTTTGGTGCGGCGTTGGAGACGATCGCGAGCGGCAAGATCTACCCGGAGGATACCAACGTCGAGCGTCCGGCCCCAGGGTATGCGATCGTCAATGCGCGCGTGCAGGCGCGCCAGACGGTCGACCGCTGGCGCTTTCGCCAGTTCCTGCGGCTGAACAACCTGTTCGACCGCAGCTACGTCGGCTCGGTGATCGTGGGCGATGCCAACAAGCGTTATTACGAGGCCGCGCCGGGACGCCAGTGGATGATCGGCGTCAGCGCGCAGTACACCTTCTGATGCCCGGGGCGCTACAGCTTCTCAGAAGGTGTAGCGCAGCCCGGCCATGACGGCGCGCGGCGCGCCCGGCGCCACGAAGCGGGCGTGGGCGGATTCGGCCTCGCCCTCGTGCGGCTTGAGCAGGACGCCGCGCGGGAACAGGTCGGGGCCGATGGCGCCATAGGTCTCGTAGCGCCGGTCGAGCACGTTGCTCACGCGCGCGAACAGTTCCCAACCGGCGGCCGGCCGGTAGCTGGCGCGCAGGCCCATCAACACGTGCCCGCGCACGCGCCAGTCGCCGCGCTCGGGTTCTTCTCCCTCTTCGGGATCCTCGACCAGGCCATCCTCGTTGCCCTGGGTGCCCAGGCTGCTCGCGCCCTGCAGGTCGACACCGAGGTCGAAGCGCGGGCTCACGCGCCAGTCGAGCGACAGCTTGCCGCTATGGCGCGGCAGGCCGGCGCCTCGCGTTCCGCGCTGGACCTGCACGTTGCGTGCACCGGTGAACAGTTCGCCGTCGGCATCGTAGGTCGCTTCCAGGTAGCTGTAGGCCAGGTGCAGGCCGAGCGGACCGAAGCGCTGCGTCAGCGTGGCGTCCAGTCCCTGATGACGGGTACGTGCGAAGTTCGCAAAATAGCCCTGGCGCGAAGGCGCGCTGAGGAACAGGATATCGTCGCGATTGGCGGTACGGTGCAGCGACACGGTGTAGCGGCCCTCAGGCCATTGGTTGCGTACGCCCGCTTCGAAGGTGCGCGCGATCACCTGTTTCAGGTAGGGGTCGGCCTGCAGTCCCACCGGCAGGCGGCAGGGATTCTCGGGGTCGGCGCAACCGAGTTCGATCACGGTCGGCACGCGGTTGCCCTGGGCGATGTTCGCGAACAGCGTCGGGCCGGCGCCGAACTGGTGCGTCAGGCCGAGCGCGGGATTCAGGCGGGTATAGGTGAAGCTTTCCGTCGGCTGCAGCCCGCGCTCGTTGATCAGGGTGTTGCGCACGCGCGCACGGTTCCAGCGTGCGCTCGCGGTGAGCTGGGTGGAAGGAGAAAGTGCGTGACTGAGCGCGGCATACAGGCCGAAGGCGCGCGAACTGCCGGTCACCGATGCATCGGGCTCGCGTTCCTCGTCCGGGTCGCCGATCACTTCGCGCTCGGGCGTGATGAAGGCTTCCTGCTCGAACTGGGCGTATTCGGAACTGCTGTAGTCGTAGCTGAAGCCGACGTCGAGGCGGTTCGCACCGCGCAGGGTGCTGAAGGCGGCGCTGATGCCCCGCCCCTTCTGGCGCGTGCTGGTGGTGTTCAGCACGCCCGGGTGCAGGGCCGCGCCTTCCTCGCGCGTATAGCCGCACTCGTCGGGTTCGAGCGCGGCGCCGCCGGCATCGAAGCCGTCTTCGCAATCCTCGACGTAGTCGTCGTAGTCTTCGCTGAGGTCGCCGTTGACGGTGTCGCGGCGGCTGTTGCGCACATAAGCGGTGGCGGTGAGTTCGCTGTCGGCCCCGAGACGCCGGGTCAGGTTGAAACTGCCCTGCCCCAGGCGGTTGCGCGTGGTATCCGGATGGGTGTAGACGGCGCGGCGGTCCTCCTCGTACAAGGGATCAGGTAACAGGCCATTGCCGAGCAGGTGGCTGCGTCCGCCCAGCAGTGCCAGGCTCCAGTCGGTATCGCCCTGCGCGCGCCCGACCTTCAGCAAGACGTTGCCGAGGTGGCCAGCCGAATGATCGCGCCAACCGTCATCGTCGAACAGGGTGGCGCCGACAAAACTGTGCCATCCCTCGGCATCGTGCCGGCCATAGGCGAGGTCGGCGCGGCGCCGGCCGCTATCGGTCACCGACAGCCCGACTTCGCCGCCCGGGTGGCTCAGCCCCGACTTGGTCGTGAAGGCGAGTGCGCCGCCCAGCGTATTCAACCCATACAAGGGATTCGCACCAGGAACCAGCAGCACGCTGCCGATCGCCGCTTCGGGCAGCATGTCCCAGTTGACCACGTCGCCGAAGGCTTCGTTCACGCGCACCCCGTCCAGGTAGACCGAAATCCCCTGCGCGCTGCCGAGCACGGGCGACGCGCGAAAACCACGGAACGTCAGGTCATTCTGGAAAGGGCTGCCGGACACCTCGTTCACGTTCACCCCGGTGAACGAGCGCGCCATGAACTCGGCCAGGTTTTCGCCCGCCGCGCGCGGCAGCTCCTTGTCGCTGACGAGCTGGACCGGATAAGGCAGGAGCTTGCGCTCGATGCCCAGTCCCGGCAGGGGCGCCATCCCGACCACCTCCACCCGGGCCATATCGCCGCCATCGCGTGTCGGTTCGGCACTGGCGCACGTCGGCAGCAATGCCGCGGAAATGATGCAAGCAAGCTGCTTGCGAGCAGGCGCGCGGATCATGGCTGGACGTCCTGAAAACCGGAAGCTGGGCTGTGCATGGTTGTCCTGTTTGAAAGTTCAAGCAACCATAGGACGAGCAAGGGACATGCCAATGCCGTGCGTGGATGGAGCGCGCGCGTCTGTTCGAAAACTGAACAGTTACGGCGGCACAGCTGTCACGCAGGTGATCAGTTCTGATACAGATACTCACCCTGCATCAACGGTTTCGTAGGGTGGGCTCTCGAGCCCACGCGGTCTCACCGGTTGAATGCCGGCGACATGGAGAGAAGGGAGACTGGAGAAAAGCGAGGCCGGAAAAGCAAAAACCCCGTCCAGATCACTGGACGGGGTTTTTGCTTACTACTTATTAACTAGCCTGACGATAACCTACT
>DOUW01000533.1 GCA_003520365.1 Massilia sp. | reverse complement strand
TCCCCGCGAAGAACCTTTTTTATTGGCGCGCACCCGGCGTTTGGCGTTGTTGCTTGTGCGACGTGCATGCGTACGACCGCGTGGGTACGAGTACCCACCCTACGCCCTCATCAACGTTCGCAACGCGGGGTTTGTAGGGTGGGTACTCGTACCCACCGATTGCGGCTTCACCGAAGTCGCACACAAACCTCCAGGCGAAAAAAAACCGGCCCGCAGGCCGGTCTTGCATCAGAAAGAATCTGATTACTTGGTGGTTGCAGCAGCGTCAGCAGCAGCGTCAGCAGCGGTCGAAGCAGCCGAAGCGGCTTCCGAAGCAGCAGCCGAAGCGGTAGCGGCAGCAGCGGCAGCGTCAGCAGCCGGGGTTGCAGCAGCGTCGGTGGTTGCCGGAGCAGCAACGTCGGTGGTGGTGGTTGCGGTGGTGTCAGCAGCAGGAGCTTCGACAGCAGCCGGGGTTGCCGGTGCTTCTTCTTTCTTCGAGCAAGCAGCCAGGGCAACAGCCATCAGGGAAACGATCAGCAGGGACTTTTTCATGATTTTCCTTTTAATTCAAAAGTGGAGTACTTCTTGTTGTTACGATGAATAATTACCGGTAATTATCGCTCGCTGGAATTCTCGTGTACTTGCACATGAAGCAACAGTGACGCATATACAACGGAACCTTCCTAACCCGATATTATAGCCAAATTTACTCATTCGCAATAGAAAACACATGCCAAAATGTAAGTATTTTGTTACTTGTTAAGGTTCATTTTGTTACAAGATGCAACAGGAATGATGAGGGCTTTCAACAAGGCAAAATGCGTGACAAAAACTACAGTCCGGTGACCGTTGGCGTGAGGATGAGACCCGATTCTTCCCAGATCGCGGCGAAGCGGTGGGCGGGCAGGTCGGCCGCCCCGGGCGCCTCGAAGGCGGCCTCGCCGCGCAGGTGGTCGCTGTGAAAACGGCGCAGCACGTGCACGTCGTCGGCGATGCAGAAGGAATCGGTGAGCTGGCGCAGCGTACGCGGGGTCTGGCGGCATTCGACCAGGTGGCCATGGTCGCGCAGCAGGCGCAGGAAGCGCGGGTAGTGACGCTCGATGTGTCCGCTGTCGTGCATGGCGAGACGCAGGTGCCCGCCGCCGCCCAGGAAGGCGCGCAGCCGGGCGTCGGCCTCCAGCGCGCCGAGCGGGAAGACGGCGAAATCCGGGTCGAACATGTCGAGCCGCTGGCGCGCGCGTTCCAGCACCGCGCGCCACTGCGTCTCGCAGTCGCGCCGGGTGTCGAAGCGGATCGCCGGCGGCTCGCTCATCGTCGCTTGCTTAGCCGAGCTCGATCCAGCCGTCCTGGTACCAGGTGTACAGCGCCTCGAGCACGTCATCCGACGCTTGCTCCAGCGCCGCACCGTCGAGCCGGCGCTCGTTGGCCAGCACGTCCAGCACCACCTTGTCGGCACGGCTCACGGCGAACGACTCGCCGTTGATGAAGACGTGCTTGCCGCGGTAGAGCATCAGGGTCTTGGCGGACAGCTTCAGGCCCTTTTTCGCGGCGCTTTCCATGAAGCGGCCGACGGTGAGCGGCTTGGACGGACCGGTGAAGAACACGTTGTGCTTCGGCTCGGACATGTATTCGCCGAAGAAGATCGTCACGTCCTCCTCGTCCCAGCGCACCTTGTTGAGTTCCTCGGTGATGGTTGCGAGCATTTCGCGCGGGATCTCGGCCGGGTTCTTTGCCGGCTGGATGTCAGGGTCGGCATAGCGGCCGGGCAGGTCGATCGAGTCGGCCATGAATTGCAGGAAGGCTTCGCCCAATTCCTGGAACGAAGGCGAGCGGAAACCGATCGAATACGTCATGCACTCGCCCTCGGCAATGCCGTCGTGGGCATAGTGCGGGGGCAGGTACAGCATGTCGCCCGGCTCGAGCACGAATTCCTCTTCCGGGGTAAAGTTGGACAGGATCTTCAGCGGCAGGCCTTCGACCAGCGACAGGTCTTCCTGGGCGCTGATCTTCCAGCGGCGCTTGCCGTGGGCTTGCAGCAGGAACACGTCATACGAATCGAAGTGGGGACCGACGCCGGCGCCGTCGGTGGCATAGCTGATCATCAGGTCGTCGAGGCGTGCGTCCGGCAGGAAGCGGAACTGGCGCAACAAATCGTCGGCCTTCTCGTCGTACAGGTTGACGCCCTGCACCAGCATGGTCCAGTTCGGCTGGGTACGGGGCGGCAGTTCGGTCAGCGGGCCATGCTGCATGTTCCATTCGCCGTCGATCTGGGTGACGAGGCGCGATTCGACGAAGTTCTTGGTGGCCAGGTCGGCCAGGCGCTCGAACTTGAGCAGGGGCTTGAAGCCGGGGATGGCGCCGCGGATCAGGAGCGGTTTCTTGTGCCAGTAATCACGGAGAAACTGGGCGGGAGTAATATTCCCAAGGAGCTGTAATTTTTTCATGCGTCATTATAACCAGCCGCACCAGGGGCGGCAGCGGTCAGCGGGGTATAATCCGCACCTTACACAGAAAGGATGTGCGATGAAGATTGCCAAGAATACGGTCGTGTCGGTCAACTATAAACTGTCGGATGCGCAGAACAACCTGATCGAGGAAGGTGTGCAGCCGATGGTCTACCTGCACGGCGGCTACGAGAACACCCTGCCGAAGATCGAAGAGCATCTCGACGGCAAGGAAGTCGGCTATTCGTCGACCCTGCAGATCGAGCCGGAAGACGCATTCGGCGACTACGACGCCGAGCTGGTCAAGGTCGAAGACCGTTCGCGCCTGCCTGAGCCGCTCGAAGTCGGCATGCAGTTCGAAGGCATGGCTGAAGGCGCGCCGGACGACGAGCCGACCATCTTCACCGTCACCGAAATCGCCGACGACAAGGTCGTGCTGGACGGTAACCACCCGCTGGCCGGCATGGCCCTGCGCTTCGAACTGTCGGTGATCGACGTGCGCGCCGCCACTGAAGAAGAAGTCGCCCACGGCCACGTGCACGGCGCCCACGGTCACCACCACGGTGAAGACGAAGGCGACGACGACAGCGAGCCGGGCGACCAGTTCCGCAGCCAGCCGCTGCACTGATCGTTACATGAAGACCGGGACGCAATGTCCCGGTTTTTTTTTGGGCGTCCGTGCGATGTCGGTACTGCGGGTGTGCCTTGTCGGCGTTTCGTCATGAGGACGCCGCGGGTGCCGGTTCGCGCAGTCGCGATGCGGACGTTCGCGTGGGCACGGAGTGCCCACCCTACGGTCACCGCCTGCATGCTGCGGATGTCACAGGTACTCAGCGATTGTCGATCGTAGGGTGGGCACTCCGTGCCCACGCGGAACGCGCGGCCGTGTCAGCTCCGTTTCGTTCACGCTGAAGCCGCCGGCTGCCAGCGCGTCCAACCGATCAGCCTGCGGCTGACTCAATCCGCCGCATCCTTCACCACGAACAGCGACTTCGTTCCTGGCTTCACCTCGACCTCCACCGCCTGCGCATCGACCGACAGGTGCCCCAGGTTGCCATGCCATTCGATCTCCGGCTGTTTGCCCTTGGCCAGCGTCCCGCTGTCGACCAGCAGCACCTTGCCGTCGAACTTTTTCGCCAGCGCCTGCACCTGCCTGCGCGTGAAGCCGAAGCCGTCGAACACGCCGGTATTGCGACGCAGCAGGGTGCGCGCCTCCGGTTCCGCGAAAGGCTTCAGGTCTCCTTCGGAGAACAGGACGATCGCATCGACCTTGTCGCCCTTCGCCAGGGTAAATAGACGGTTCAGCCAGAAGCGGTTGGCGACCAGCCGGTCCTCGTATTCGCTGTTGCGGCCGGCCGCGGCCAGGTAGTGGTTGTTATTCGCCGGCAGGTTGACGCTGGCGTAGAGCACCTTGCCCACGGTCCAGTGGGCGTTCTCGGCATAGCTGCGAAAGCGCGGGCTCATCGACAGCCGCGTAAGGGGCAGCGTGGCTTTGCCGAGCGAGTGCGGCTCGCCATGGAACAGTTCTCGCAGGCGGTTCAGGCGCTCGATGGCGTTGGTGCGGCCCGCCGAGTTGCGGCAGCCGGTCCAGTCGCTGCCGGCCGGCAGCACGATGATCGGCCGCTTGAAGCGTTCGACCAGGTCGCGCCGCTCCTGGTAGAGGCGGTCGCCGCAAGGCTCGGCCGCATGCTTGATGCCGGTGACGACGACAAAGGCGTTGGCCTTTTCCGTGGTGTCGGCCAGCGCCTGCCTGAAGCGCTTGTCGTTCTTGGCGTCGAAGCTGTGGCCGATGACGCCGAAGCGGTGGGCGTCGCCATCGTCCTTGCGTCCGGCCGCCGCGGCCGGCAGGCACAGGGCCGCGCACAGGGCGGCGGCCAGCAGGGCGGTGGGACGCAGGCGGCGCATCAGGCGGCGAGACGCTTGAGCTCGTACAGACGCTCGAGCGCTTCACGCGGGGTGAGCGCATCCGGGTCGAGCGCGTCGAGGGCGTCGAGGAGGGCGGAGGATACGGCAGGAGCAGCCGCCTCCGGTGCCTGTTCCGCCTGTTCCGGCTCGTCGCAGGGCAGGGCGAACAGGTCGAGCTGGGGCGTGGTGTCGAGGGCCTGCGATTCCAGGCGCGCCAGGTGCCTGCGCGCGGCCTTGATCACCGCCGGCGGCACGCCCGCCAGTTGCGCCACCTGCAGGCCGTAGCTCTGGGAGGCCGGACCGTCCTGCACCGCGTGCAGGAATACGATGCTGTCCTTGTGCTCGACCGCCGACAGGTGCACGTTGGCCGCGCTCGGGTGGGCTTCCGGCAGCTGGGTCAGCTCGAAATAATGGGTCGCGAACAGGGTGAAGCTGCGGCTGGAGTCGATCAGGTGGCGCGCGATCGCCCAGGCCAGCGCCAGGCCATCGAAGGTCGAGGTGCCGCGCCCGACCTCGTCCATCAGCACCAGCGAGTGCTCGGTCGCGCCGTTCAGGATCGCGGCCGATTCGGTCATCTCGACCATGAAGGTCGAGCGTCCGCCGGCGAGATCGTCGTTGGCGCCGATGCGGGTGAAGATGCGGTCGATCGGGCCGATGGTTGCGCTGGTGGCAGGCACATAGCTGCCGATGTAGGCCAGCAGCACGATCAGCGCGGTCNNAAGCTGCCGATCTGCACCAGCAGCACGATCAGCGCGGTCTGGCGCATGAAGGTCGATTTACCGCCCATGTTCGGGCCGGTGATGAGCAACAGGCGCCGTTCGTTGGACAGCTTGCAGTCGTTGGCGATGAAGCGCTCGATCTGCTGCTCGACCACCGGATGGCGGCCCTCGACGATGGTCAGGCAAGGCTCGGCCACCAGTTGCGGTGCGCACCAGTTGTTCTGCAACGCGTGGCGGGTCAGCGCCACCAGGGTGTCGATCTGGGCCAGGCCTTGCGCCACCGTCTGCAGCTGGCCGATGTGCGGCGCCAGGCAGGTCAGCAGCTCGTCGTACAGGACCTTTTCGCGCGACAGGGCGCGGTCCTGGGCCGACAGGGCCTTGTCTTCGAAGGCCTTCAGTTCCGGCGTGATGTAGCGCTCGCAGTTCTTCAGCGTCTGGCGGCGCCGGTAGTCGTCGGGCACCTTGTCGGCCTGGCCGTTGGTGACCTCGATGTAGAAGCCGTGCACCCGGTTGTACTCGACGCGCAGGTTGGCGATCCCGGTGCGCTCGCGCTCGCGCGTCTCGAGGTCGACCAGGAACTGGCCGGCGTTCTCGGACAGGGCGCGCAGCTCGTCCAGCTCGGCGTCGAAGCCGCGCGCGAACACGCCGCCGTCGCGCACCATCGCCGCCGGCTCCTCGGCCACCGCGCGCACCAGCAAATCCAGGCAGGCTTCGGGCGGG
>DOUW01000534.1 GCA_003520365.1 Massilia sp. | reverse complement strand
GCCGAGCGGCACCGCCGCGGCCGTGGCCGCCAGCGCGCCGGTCTTCAGCAGGCCGCGCCGGGAAATTTTCGCTTCGATGGGATCGTCCATGGTTTGGTCTTTCCGGGAATATGTGTCTGTTGGGCCACGCCGTGCCCATATGGCAGCGCAGCAGGTCGACTTATAGTAAATGCATTTTTCCGATGACGCGGCACGGTAGACTCCGCACACGACGGCAAGAATTCGGCGCGGGGACGATGTATCATTTTAGAAACTCAGCCCTCGCGTTCCCCACCTTTTACCGAAGGAAGCCGCCTTGAAGATCCGCCTGCGCCACACCGCCCCGCTTGCCGCCATGAGCGCCCTGTCCCTGCTCGCCCCGAGTGCCCAGGCACAGGTCCAGGCCCAGCAGCCCGCCCCGCTGAAGACCCAGGTCGCCGCCAGCGTGAACGCCAGCTACCCCTGGCTCGACGGCATCTACAAGGACCTGCACGCCCATCCCGAACTGGCCTTCCAGGAAGTGCGCACCGCCGGCAAGCTGGCGGCGGAGATGCGCAAGCTCGGCTTCACGGTGACGGAAAAAGTCGGCAAGACCGGCCTCGTCGCGATCTACAAGAATGGCCCCGGCCCGACCGTGATGGTGCGCACCGAGCTCGACGGCCTGCCGATGGAGGAAAAATCCGGCCTGCCCTGGGCCAGCCGCGCGAAAGCGACGAGCGACGGCCGCGAGAGCTTCACCGCGCACAGCTGCGGCCACGACATCCACATGTCGGCCTGGCTGGGCACCGCCCGCACGCTGCTGGACATGAAGTCGCAGTGGAGCGGCACCCTGATGTTCGTCGCCCAGCCGGCCGAGGAAACGGTGTCCGGGGCAAAAGCGATGCTGGCCGACGGCCTGTTCACCCGTTTCGCCAAGCCCGACTATGCGTTTGCCCTGCACTCCTGGCCGCTGGCGCACGGCACGGTCGGCTACAACGCGGGCGCGGTATCCTCGAACTCGGACGCGATCGAGATCGTGTTCAAGGGCCGCGGCGGCCACGGCTCGGCGCCCGACCAGGCGATCGACCCGATCGCGATCGCGGCGCGTTTTGTCGTCGACGTCCAGACCGTGGTCAGCCGCGAGAAGGACCCGAAGGAATTCGGCGTGGTGACGATCGGCGCGATCAATGGCGGCACGGTCGGCAACATCATCCCCGACAGCGTGCAGGTGCGCGGCACTATCCGCTCCTACAGCCCGCAGGTGCGCGCGAAGCTGCTTGACGGCGTCAAGCGCATCGCCGTGGCCTCGGCCGCGATGGCGAATGCGCCTGCGCCCCAGGTCGAGCTGATCCCGGGCGGCGCGGCGATCGTCAACAGCGAGGCGCTGGTGCAGAAGCTCGAACCCGTGTTCAAGGATGCCTTCGGCGCGGACAAGGCCCAGCGCATGCCCGCCATGACCGCCAGCGAGGACTTCTCCCAGTTCGTCAACCAGGGCATCCCCTCGGTGTTCTTCTTCACCGGCGTGTACGACCCGAAGGACGTGGCGGAAGCGGCGCGCGAAGGCGGCAAGCCGGTCGCCTTCAACCACTCGCCCTTCTACGCGCCGGTGCCGGAACCGTCGATCAAGACCGCGGCCCAGGCGATGAGCCTCGCCGTGCTGAACGTACTCAAACGATAGCGCTCATTCGAGTTTGAAAACGACGTCGACCGGCTGCACCAGCTTCAGCGCCTCGACGGCCAGGTACTCGCTTGCCTCGACCCGCGCCGCGCTGCCGCGGCGCTCCATGAAGTCGGCGCGCAGCAGGCCGATGCTGTAGCCGACGTTCTTCACCCCGCCAGGCGTCACGGCGGTGACGGGGCCCAGCTTGCGGCGCGCGCCCTTGGCGATCAGTTCGGCGCGGCGGCGCGCGTCGCGCAAGGCATTCGTCATCAGTTCGGCCTCGACCTGCTCGCGCTCGCTGGTGTCGAAGGAGGTCGCGAAGCTGTTCAGGTTCGGCATGCCGAGCAGCGGCGCCACCACCGCGCGCCACTTCGACAGGTCGCGCATGTTCACGCGCACGCTGCTGCGCACTTCGTACACCGGCGCCTCGACCGGCACACCCTTGCGCAACTCCTTGCGCACGTCGCGCGTTTCCAGGTCGTCCAGCGGGACGCCCTGCCCCTCCAGCAGCGCGCGGATCTCGGCAATCCTGGTCTCGACCGTGCCGCGCGCCAGCGCCGGGTCGGCGTCGGCCGCCAGGATCTCGAAATCGATCGCGCCGATATCCGGCATGCGGTAGACCGATGCGTCGGCGCTCACGTGCACGAAGGGGTAGGACGGCAAGGGCGAGGCCTGGGCGGCGGGCAGGGCCGCGATCGCGGCGGCGATGGCGAATTGCTTCAGCATGAAGTCTCCTCTAGGCATTGGAAGTCCGAGCATAGGCGAATCTAGACAGAATTGTCTATTATATTTTTACTCGTCTCATCCCGCACACGAATTAAGTAGACAATCGTTTCTAGACAAGCTATTCTGGTTTTCAGCAAGCTTGCCAAGGAAACCATCATGCCCAGCACACCCGACATCCCGAAGCCGACCGCGGCCGAACTCGATCTCCTGCAGGTACTGTGGCCGCTCGGCGCGGCCACCGCGCGCCAGGTGCACGAGGCGATGCAGAAGCACCGTCCCGAGGTCACCTATGCCACCGTGCTGCGGCTGATGCAGATCATGCACGGCAAGGGCATCCTGATCCGCGACGAGAGCGAACGTTCCCACGTCTACGCGCCGGCCCAGCCCCAGGATTCGCTGCAGACCAACCTCCTGAAAGACCTGATGCAGCGCGCCTTCGCCGGCTCCGCCAAGGCTCTCGTGATGGCCGCGCTCAAGAGCGGGATCTCGAAGAAGGAACGCGCAGAGATCGAGAAGCTGCTGAAGGAGGAAGACAAATGACGGCCCAGGCCTTCGTCGCCCAGCTCGGCTGGGTGCTGGTCGACTTCCTCTGGCAGGGCGCCCTGGTCGGCTGCGCCACGGCGCTGTTGCTGACGGCGCTGAGGAACGCGCGCGCCGAAGCGCGCTACCTGGTCGCCTGCGGCGGCCTGCTGCTGTGCCTGCTCTGGCCGGCCACGGCCC
>DOUW01000535.1 GCA_003520365.1 Massilia sp. | reverse complement strand
CGCCGCCGCAGGCGGCCAGGGCGGCCGCGGCGATCAGGGTCAGGGCCGCCAGGCGCAGCTGCGCGGCGGGCTTCGAGGAGTTCGGGGTGTGCTGCATCGTCGTTCCAGTTGTTGTCGATTCTTGGTTGTTGGTCACTCATGCAGCCGGCATACGGCCCGGCCATCAAAAAAACGAAGGCCACAGGAACGCGTCGGCGTCGCTGTGGCGGGGACGTCACCGGCGCACGCGGCGCCGGCCCCGCCTGCGGCTGTCTCTTTNNACGTCACCGGCGCACGCGGCGCCGGCCCTGCTTGCGGCTGTCTCTTAACGCGTGGCCGTCATGCGGTCGGCCACGATCTTCGGCGTGATGAAGACCAGCAGTTCGGTCTTCGCGCTTTCGCGGCCCTGGGTCTTGAACAGGTAGCCCACGAACGGGATGTCGCCCAGCAGCGGCACCTTGCTTTCGTTGCTGCGTTCGGTCTGCTGGTAGATCCCGCCCAGCACCACCGTGCCGCCGTTCTCGACCATCACCTTGGTCTTCACGTGCTGAGTGTTGATGGCGAAGCCGGCGCGCGTCTCGTCGCCCTTCGAATCCTTGCTGACGTCGACTTCCAGCACCACGTTGCCGTCCGGGGTGATCTGCGGGATCACCTCCAGACGCAGGTTGGCCTTCTTGAATTCGATCGAGGTCGCGCCGCTCGACGAAGCGACCTGGTACGGCAGCTCGATGCCCTGCTCGATCACGGCCACCATCTTGTCTTCGGTGACCACGCGCGGGCTGGAGATGATCTTGCCCTTGCCGTCCGCTTCCAGCGCCGACAGCTCCAGGTTCAGGAAGCGGTTGTCGGACGAGGAGAACAGGCTGAAGGCGATGCTCGGGGCGTTGATGCCGCCGATCGCCGCCGCCGGCAGGTTCACCAGCGTCGAGTTGTCGAAGGTGCTGCCGCTGGCCTGGCCGGTCACGGCGCCGACGCCGGGGATGTTGCCGCTCAGCGCCAGGCGGTTGTCGCCGCCCACGCCGTAGCCGGGGTCGCCGCCGGCCGCGCGGCGCGCGTCGTTGAAGCCGATCTTGGCGCCCAGGTTGCGCGAGAAGCCGTCGCTCGCCTCCACCAGGCGCGCCTCGATCAGCACCTGCTTCGAGGCCACGTCGGTCTTCTGGATCAGCATCCGGATGTCCTCGATCTTCGAGGCGATGTCGGTCACGAACAACTGGTTCGTGCGCGGATCGATGATCGCGCTGCCGCGCTTGGACAGCACGCGGTTGCGGCTGTCCCCGCCCGGCGCGCCGTTGGCGTCGAGGCCGAACACGGTGCGGAAGGACTCGGCCTTCTGGTAATTCAGCTGGAAGATTTCCGAGCGCAGCGGTTCGAGGTCGGAGATCTGGGCGCGCTGCTCGAGCTCGAGCTTTTCCTTGGTCAGCAGTTCTTCCTTCGGCGCGATCCACAGCACGGTGCCGTTCTTGCGCATGTCCAGGCCCTTCGATTGCAGGATCACGTCGAGCGCCTGGTCCCAGGGCACGTCCTTCAGGCGCAGGGTCAGGCTGCCGCTGACGGAATCGCTGGCGATGATGTTCAGGCCCGAGATGTCGGCCACCGCCTGCAGCGCGGCGCGCACTTCGATGTTCTGGAAGTCGAAGCTGATCTTCTCGCCGTTGAAGCCTTGCGGGCCGCCCAGCTTGTTCGGATCTTCCTTGACCGGACGCACGTCGACCACCAGCTGGGTCTCGCTCTGGTAGACCGACTGCTCCCACTGGCCTTGCGCTTCGATGGTCATGCGCACGTTGCTGCCCTGGGCCGCCGTGGTGACGGTCGTTACCGGGGTGCCGAAGTCGGTCACGTCGAGGCGGCGGCGCAGCGCTTCCGGCAGGCCGGTATTCAGGAAGTCGACCTGGACCCGGTTGCCGAGCTGGCGCACGTCGACGGCGACCTGGTTGTTCGGCAGGTCGACCACGACCCGGCCTTCGCCGCTGCTGCCGCGGCGGAAGTCGAGGTTGCGCAGTTGTTGACGCGCGGCCGGCTGCACCGCCGCAGCCGCGGTACTAACTTGGGAAGCGACAGCCGTGCCGCCGGCGCCGGCGCCATCGATGGTCACGACGATGGCCTTGCCGTCGATCGCGGTCGTGTAGTTCACGGAGCGCTTCAGGTTCAGCACCAGGCGCGTGCGTTCGGCGGCCTGCACCACGTTCACGCTGCGCAGGTCGCCCAGGTTGATCTCGTGGCTGCTCTTGCCGGTGGCGTTGCTGGTGGCGCCGAAGTCGAGCGCGATGCGGGCCGGGTTGGTGATCGCGAAGCCGAGCGGCGCTTTCGCCGGCGCGTTCGTCATGGCGATGTTGAGCACCACGTTGGCGCCCTGCTGGTTGGCCGTGATCGACGCGATGGCATTGGCTTGCGCCTGCGCGGCCTGCACGCCCAGCGCCAGCAGCAGCGCCGCGCCCAGGCGCAGCAGCCAGCCCGGCAGCATGCGCGCCGCGCCGCTGTTCATTGCAAATGGGGTCATTTCCCGGTCTCCTTACTTTCCTGCAGCTCCAGCTTCGATATCCGCTCGACCCAATCGCCGCCGGCGTCCTGTACCATTTCCCTGATGTCCACCGCGGCCGGCGTCACGCGCATGATCTGGCCGAAATTCTGGCCGAGGCGCTGACCGACCCGTACCCGGTAGATGACGTTGTCGATGCGCAGCAGCGCGAAGCTGGCGCCGCCTTTCTGCATGGTGCCGACCATCGTCATGGTGTCGAGCGGGTAGGCCTCCAGGGCCTCGCGCGGGCGCTCCAGGTCCGGCTGCAGCGAGCTGCGCGCCTGCGCCAGCAGGCCGGCATCGGCCAGCTTGGCCGTGCTGAACGGATCGACGGCCTCCTGCTGGTTGTAGGCGTAGGGGATGAATTCCTTCGAGGCCGGCAGCGGTTTCACCTTCGGCTTCGTTTCGCGCTTGACCTGGTCCATCCAGCTGCGCACCTCGCGCACGTCGCTGTCGCCGCAGCCGGCCAGCAGCGCGGCCATCGTCAGCAGCAGTGCGCCATGGGTCTTCTTCATTTCTTGTCCCCTTTGGCGCTTTTGTTCTTGCCCTTGCCCTTGCCCTTCGCCTTCTGGCGCGCGGCCTTCTGCGCGGCCAGTTCCTCGGCGTCGAGGTAGCGGAAGGTCTTGGCGATCGCCTCCAGCTTCAGGCTGCCGTCCTTGTTGGTCTCGATCGCCATGTTGTTGAGCGTGACGATGCGCGGCATGTGCGCCATGTCGGCGGCAAAGGCGCCCAGGTCGTGGTAGCTGCCGCTGATGCGGATGTCGATCGGCAGCTCGGCGTAGTAGTCGCGCACCACGGTCTGGTTCGGGCGGAACAGCTCGAACTGCAGGCCGCGGCCGACGCCGGCCTGGTTGATGTCCGACAGCAGCGCCGCCATCTCGGCCTTGCTCGGCAACTGTTTTTCCAGGCGCTCGACCGACTGGTCGACCTGCAGCTTCTGCGCCTGCAGCGCTTCCAGGTTGACCGCCTGCGCGATCTTGTCCTTGTAGGCGGTGCGCAGCTTCTGTTCCTGGGCCGCGCCGCGTTCCTGGGCTTCGAACTGGCCGCTCCAGTAGGCGAAATAGCCGAGTACGACGACCAGTGCCATCACGCCGGCCGCGCACAACAGGCGCGGCGCCAGCGGCCACAGGCCGGGCGGGCGTCCCTGCAGTCCCTCGAACTGGGACGACAGCTCGGCGCTCCATTGTTTCAGGTCGATGTTCATGGCTTGCTTCCGTTCTTCGCGGCCAGGGCGGTCGGCTTGTCGGCTTCTTCACCTTCCTCCGCTTCGCGCGGGCGCTTGATGTTCACGGCCAGCGTGAACTCGACGACCTTGCGCGCGGCCTTGTTCTGGGTCACGGTGGCCGCCTTCACCTCGGTCAGGTCGGGCGCCTCGAGCCAGGGCGACTGGCCGGACAGGTTGCGCAGCAGCTCGGCCACGCGTTCCTGCGACTGGGCGACGCCGTTCAGGACCACGCGCTGGCCGTCCTGCTTGACCGATTTGAGGAACACGCCGTCGGGCGTCTGGCGCACCAGTTCGTCGAGCAGGTAGACCGGCTGGTTGCGGTCGCCCTGAAGGTCTTCGACCGCCTGCTGGCGCGACTTCAGGGCCTCGATCTCTTCCTTCAGGGTGGCGATGTCCTTGATCTTCCGGTCGAGCTTCGCGTTCTCGTTCTTCAGCGCCAGGTTGCGCTGTTCCTGGATCGCGATGCGGCTGGCGTTCCAGCCGCCGACCAGCAGCACCACGGCCGCGCCCAGCAGGCCGCCGAGCACCAGCATGGCGACAAAGGCCTTCTGTTTCTGCTTGCGCTTCGCTTCCCGGTGCGGGAGCAGGTTAATCCGGATCATCCGAACCTCCGCAGGGCCAGGCCGCAGGCAACCAGGTAAGCAGGGCCCTCCTGGCGCAGTTGCTGTTCGCGCACGCCGGGCGCCAGCAGCATGCCCTCGAACGGCGCCACCGGCGCGGTCGGGATGCGGGTACGGCCGCCGACCAGCTCGACCAGGCCCGGCAGCAGCGCGTTGCCGCCGGCAAGCCAGATCTGGTCGATGCGGGTGTAAGGGGTCGAGGTGTAGAAGAACTGGATCGCGCGCGTCACTTCGAGGGCGGCGCTGTCCATGAAGGGCGCCAGCAGGTCGGCGCGGAAGTTTTCGGGCAGGTCGCCCGAGCGCTTGCGCGCCTCGGCTTCCTCGTAGGCCAGGCCGTAGGTGCGCACGATGTCCTGGGTCAGCGTGTGGCCACCGAAGGGCTGCTCGCGCTCGTAGACGGTGTCGCCGTTGACCATGAAGGAGACGTAGGTCATGGTCGCGCCGACCTGGAACAGGGCCACAACCTTGTCGTCGGCCTTGGCCCCGGCCAGTGCGGTATTGCCGGTAACGCGTTCCAATGCGGCGCGCGCGGCGTAGGATTCGACGTCCATCACGGTGGCGGTGAGGCCGGCCGCTTCGGCGATCGCGACGCGGTCCTCGACCTTCTCGCGGCGCGCGGCGGCCAGCATGACTTCCATGTCCTCGGGCGAGGTGGCCGACGGGCCGACCACGTCGAAGTCGAGGCTGACCTCGTCGAGCGCGAACGGGATGTACTGGCTGGCTTCGGACTCGACCTGCACTTCGAGCTGGTCTTCGCCCATGCCGGCCGGCAGGATGATCTTCTTGGTGATGACGGCGCCCGGCGGCATGCCGAGGGCGACGTGACGGGCGCGAGTTCCGCTTTTCTTCCAGATGCGGCGCACGGCATCGGCGACCTGGTCGAAGTTCTCGATGTTGCCGTCGACCACGGCGCCGCGCGGCAGCGCTTCGAACGCGTAGCGCTCGAGGCGCAGCGCGCCCTTGCCGGCGTCGGCCAGCTCGACCAGGCGCAGTCCCGACGTGCTGATGTCGAGCCCGGCCAAAGGCGGGCTCGACTTTCCGAACAGGGACCCCAGATTGATCACGAGCGACCTCCCTCACTGCTGTCTGCCGTGGCAGAACGATTTATTGAACGCCCGCGCGGGGGAGTGTCATGTTGAACAAACTGCCTGTGTCAGCATGACTTGCTGCACATATATGAGGCACTGCATTAAATCGTAGCAATAAGGATGCGTACCGACAAGATATTTCTGCACTGGAACATTACAATCCGGCGCGCGCATGCCACACTCGATAGCGCCTTGTACACACCCCTTGTCGGATCGTCATGAAAGGCAGATTCCGCCGGGTTGTCCGGTTGAGTTCGTACCGTCACAAAAGTCCCTGTCTTATAATGAGATGGATCAACACTGTGAGTCAGCATGAAATCCCAATCCGATTTGAAGTCCTCTTCCCCGAAGAAATCTGGCGCCAAGCGCCTGGTCCTGTGGGCCTTCGGCGCCGTCGCCGGCCTGGCCCTCACGGGCGTGCTGCTGGTGGTGTTCGCGCTGGCGATGGCCTACCCGAACCTGCCGGCGCTCGACACCATCACCGACTACCGTCCGAAGATGCCGCTGCGGATCTTCACGGCCGATAACGTCCTGATCGGCGAGTTCGGCGAGGAACGCCGCACCCTGGTGCGCTTCAAGGACATCCCCGACGTCATGAAGAAGGCCGTGCTCTCGATCGAGGACGACCGCTTCTACCAGCACGGCGGCGTCGACTACATGGGCATCCTGCGCGCGGCCCTGCACAACGCGACCAGCGGCTCGCGCCAGGGCGCTTCGACCATCACGCAGCAGGTCGCGAGGAATTTCTTCCTGTCGAGCGAACAGACCCTCAAGCGCAAGGCCTACGAGGCGCTGCTGGCCTGGAAGATCGAGAAGAACCTGACCAAGGACCAGATCCTCGAGGTCTACATGAACCAGATTTACCTGGGCCAGCGCGCCTTCGGCTTCCAGTCGGCGGCCCAGATCTACTTCGGCAAGGACCTGCGCGACATCAGCGTGGCCGAAGCGGCCATGCTGGCCGGCCTGCCGAAGGCCCCATCTGCCTACAACCCGGTGGTGAACCCGACCCGCGCCCGCACGCGCCAGCAGTACATCCTGCAGCGCATGCATTCGCTGGGCTACATCACCGACGCCCAGTTCGAGCAGGCGAAGAACGAGGAACTGAAGATCAAGTCGGACAGCACCGCTTTCGGCGTGCACGCCGAGTACGTGGCCGAGATGGCGCGCCAGCTGGTCTACGAACAATTCAAGGAAGACACCTACACCCGCGGCCTGAACGTGTTCACCACGATCACCAAGGCCGACCAGGACGCGGCCTACCTCGCGGTGCGCCGCGGCGTGATGGACTACGAGCGCCGCCACCCCTACCGCGGTCCGGAGTCCTACATCGATATCCCGAACGACAAGACCGAAGCCGACGAGGCGATCGAGGCCGAACTGGCCGAGAAGCCCGACAGCGACGACATCGTCGCCGCCGTCGTGCTGCAGGCGTCGCCGTCGAGCGTCACCGCGGTGCTGGCCTCGGGCGAGGAAATCAAGATCACCGGCAAGGGCCTGTCCTTCGCCTCGAACTGGTTATCAAGCAAGGCGGCGCCGAACCGCCGCATCCGCCGCGGCGCGCTGATCCGCGTCATGCAGGAAGGCGGCGCGGACTGGAAGATCACGCAGATGCCGGCGGTCGAATCGGCGTTTGTCGCCGCCAGCACCGAGGACGGCGCGATCAAGGCCCTGGTCGGCGGCTTCGACTACAACCGGAATAAATTCAACCACGTGACCCAGGCCTGGCGCCAGCCGGGCTCCTCGTTCAAGCCCTTCATCTACGCGGCTTCGCTCGAGCGCGGCCTGTCGCCCTCGACCCTGGTGAACGACGCCCCGATCTCGTTCGACGCCGGCCAGACCGGCGGCCAGCCTTGGGAACCGAAGAACTACGACAACAAGTACGAAGGCCCGATGACGATGCGGCGCGGCCTGACCAAGTCGAAGAACATGGTCTCGATCCGCATCCTGAACCGCATCGGCGCACGCTACGGCCAGGAATTCGCGACCCGCTTCGGCTTCGACCCGGAACGCAACCCGCCCTACCTGACCCTGGCCCTGGGCGCCGGCGCCACCACGCCGCTGCAGATGGCCGGCGCCTACGCGGTCTTCGCCAACGGCGGCTACCGCGTCAGCCCGTACCTGATCTCGAAGGTGACGGACAGCTCGGGCAAGGTGCTGTCGGAAGCGCGTCCGGAACGCGCCGGCGTCGAGGCGAACCGCGTGATCGATGCGCGCAACGCCTTCCTGATGGACTCGATGCTGCGTGACGTGGCGCGCTACGGCACCGCTGCCAAAGCGCAGCAAGCCCTGAAGCGCCCCGACATCGCCGGCAAGACCGGCACCACCAACGACTCGATCGACGCCTGGTTCGCCGGCTACCAGCCGAAGCTGGTCGGCATCGCCTGGATGGGCTACGACCAGCCGAAGAACCTGGGCAACCGCGAGACCGGCGGCGGCCTGGCCCTGCCGATCTGGATCGGCTACATGCAGACCGCGCTGAAAGGCGTGCCGGTGGAAGAGCGCGAAGCACCGCCGGGGCTGATCATGATGGATGGGGATTATTACTACGCCGAGAACCCGCCGGGCACCGGCGTGCAGTCGCTCGACGTCGGTGCGCCGCCACCGCCGGCCCAGCAGAAGGCGCAGGACGCGGTGCGGAACGAGTTGTTCTGATTGACGTTCGCGTGAAAGAATATTTCAGAAGGCATCGCTGAATGAAATATTCTTTCATCGCTTTGGTAGTTTTGTAGGGTGGGTTCTCGAACCCACGCGGCAGAGCGCTCGCACACCGCACAGCATCCGCGATGCGCCCGCCATCGCAGAGAATCTCGTTTCGACATGCCGCCGGAGTACGGCGTGGGTTCAAGAACCCACCCTACAACCCCGAGCTGCGCTTACCCCAGCTTGACCGGCGCCCCACCCTGCTGCGTGGCCAGGTCCGACAGCGCCATGTACAGTCCACCCTACAAAACCCGGAACGTAGGGTGGGTTCTCGAACCCACGCGCTAGAGCGCTCGCAAACCGCACAGCATCCGCGACGCGCCCACGATCGCAGAGAATTTCATTTCGACATGCCGCCGGGGTACAGCGTGGGTTCAAGAACCCACCCTACAACCCCGAGCTGCACTTACCCCAGCTTGACCGGCGCCCCACCCTGCTGCGTGGCCAGGTCCGACAGCGCCATGTAGAGTTCCGTATCGTCGCGGGTATTCCTCCACTCGTCGCCGACGCGCTTGTAGTGATAGCCGCCGGCGCGCGCCGCCACCCACATTTCCTGCAGCGGGGCCTGGCTGTTGATGATGATCTTCGAACCGTTGTCGATGAACTCGATCTCGAGCACGTTGCCGCTGCGCTTGCATTCGACATCGATGACGTCCTGGTCGTTCAGGTTGTCGAAGCAGGTTTCGATGCGGTCCAGCGTCGATTCGGCCAGGTCCAAAAATTCGGTTTCGGTCATGCTACACTCCAAGGTCTTAATCAAACCGTGATTCTAATCGTGAAGTCACCCATCGCGCTTCTTCCAGCCGCCGCGTTCGTCACTCTCGCCGCGTCCGCGCTGTCCGGCTGCGGCCAGACCGGCCCGCTCTACATGCCTACCCCGCCGGCCAAGCCCGCGAACGCCACGCTGTCCAGCACCCCGGCGATGAGCACGCCGGCCGCGATGCCGGACAAGCAGGCCCAGGCCCGCCCGGCCCCGGCAACGAAGCAGCAAGAACAATCCTCACCCGCCCCCGCACAATAAGCACATGTCGCATTTCTCGTACCAAGACGGCGTCCTGCACGCCGAAAGCACCCCATTGTCCCGCGTCGCCGAAGCCTTCGGCACCCCGACCTACGTCTACTCGAAATCGGCCCTGCTGCAGAACTTCGCCGCCTACGCCGATGCCTGCGCGGGCCGCGACGCCCTGGTCTGCTATGCGATGAAGGCCAACTCGAACCTGGCCATCCTCGACCTGCTGGCGCGCGAAGGCGCGGGCTTCGACATCGTCTCGGGCGGCGAACTGCTGCGCGTGATCGCCGCCGGCGGCGACCCGGGCAAGGTCATCTTCTCGGGCGTGGGCAAGACCGTCGCCGAGATGCGCCTGGCGCTGGAAAAGAACATTTTGTGCTTCAACGTCGAATCGATCCCCGAGCTGCACCGCCTGAACGAGGTGGCCGGCAGCATGGGCAAGCGCGCACCGGTCTCGCTGCGCGTGAACCCGAACGTCGACGCCAAGACCCACCCCTACATTGCCACCGGCCTGAAGGCCAACAAGTTCGGCGTCGCCTTCGACGACGCGCTGGCGACCTACCGCGCAGCAAGCGCGCTGCCGCACCTGGACGTGGTCGGCATCGACTGCCACATCGGCTCGCAGCTGCTCGACGACGCCCCGCTGCTCGAAGCGCTCGACAAACTGATCGAGCTGATCGACACCCTGCACGCCGAAGGCATCCATGTGCACCACCTCGACATCGGCGGCGGCATCGGCGTCGACTACGGCGCGGAAGGCGACAAGCCGCCGGTGCCGGTCGGCGACTACCTCGGCCGCCTGTTCGCCCGCATCGACGCCTGGCGCGCCGAACGCCACGACGGCCGTCCGATCAAGGTGATCTTCGAGCCGGGCCGCTCGATCGTCGCCGACACCGGCGTGCTGCTGACGTCCATCGAATTCCTGAAGCCGGGCGAAGAGAAGAGCTTCTGCATCGTCGACGCCGCCATGAACGACCTGATGCGCCCGACCCTGTACGGCGCCTGGATGGGCGTGCAGCCGGTGGCGCCGCGCGAAGGCGGCAAGGTCGTCTACGACATCGTCGGCCCGGTCTGCGAATCGGGCGACTGGCTGGCGCGCGACCGCGCACTGGCGGTCGCGCCGGGCGACCTGCTGGCGGTGATGACCGCCGGCGCCTACGGCATGACCATGGCCTCGAATTACAACACGCGCGGCCGCGCCGCCGAGGTCATCGTCGACGGCGAGCAAATGCACCTGGTGCGCCGGCGCGAGACGCCGGAAGAGTTGTATGCGCTGGAGTCGATGCTGAAATAAACAGCGTCCCATGCTGTCGATGCGCCGCCCGTGCCATGCGGGCGGCGCCGCAAATCGCAACACCCCTGCTTGGCGGAATGATAATATTCTCCAGTTCAACAACTGGAGCCTGTCGATGCAAGCAGCCGCGCAAGCCGGCGTCACGCCAATGCTGGAATCCCTCGTCACCCCGCGCATCGCGCTCCTGCGCACCGGCATCGGCCTGCTCCAGGGTCTGGTGCTCTACGTGCTCTACCTGGTGGCCGACAATAACGTCTGGCCCGCCACCGCACCCCTGCTGTTCTCGCCGCTGCTCTTGGCGTCGCTGTTTTGCCCTGTCATCCTGGTCAGCGGCCTCGGGCACCTGACGCGGCGCCAGTTGCTGCAGTGGGTGCTGCTGGCCGCCGCCCTGATCGCCGCGCTGGCCGTCTACGACATCTGGCGCATGGGTGCGCAAGCGAACGTGGAACGCGGCTCGCGCGTGGCCATGCCCTCGACCGCGTTCTGCTTCGTCCTCGCCGCCGGCATGTTCATCGCCCATGTGCTGGTGCTGTCCGGCGCGCGCGACCGGCGCCGCATCGCCACTTACGCCACCCATTTCGAGATCGGCTGGAAGCTCGGCGTGCAGTTGGCCTTCAGCGGCCTGTTCGTCGGCATCGCCTGGGCGGCCCTGATGCTGGGCGCCCAGCTCTTCAAGCTGGTCAACATCGATTTTCTCGACGACCTGGTCCGCGAACCCTGGTTTGCCATCCCGGCGACGGCGTTCGCCTTCTCCAGCGCCCTGCACCTGACCGACGTGCGCCCGGCCATCGTGCAGGGCATTCGCAGCCTGCTGCTGGTGCTGGCTTCCTGGATCCTGCCGGTGCTGACCGTGATCGTCGGCGGCTTCCTGGCCAGCCTGCCGTTCACCGGACNNGGCCCCGGCCCGCCGCCGTGCTGCTGCTGACCGACGCCGCCCTCGTCATCCTGATCAACGCCGCCTGGCAGAACGGCGCGGCCGCCATCGCGCGTCCGATCCGCCTGAGCGCGCGCGCGGCCGCGCTGCTGCTGGCGCCAGTGACGGCGATCGCCATCTACGCGCTGACGCTGCGCGTGGGCGACCATGGCTGGACCGATGAACGTATCATCGCCGCCGCCTGCATGCTGGTGGCGAGCTGCTATGCGCTCGGCTACGCGGCGGCGGCGTTGCGCAAGGGCTGGCTCGACCTGCTGGCGCCGG
>DOUW01000536.1 GCA_003520365.1 Massilia sp. | reverse complement strand
ACAGGGTGTGGACGAAATTAACTTTGATAAGCGAGCCTGCTGAGTAGCATACGCGCCTCGGCCAGCCAAACCCAAGCCGCCGACACAGCGAGTTTGCGGTCGTGATGCATCACTGTGCGGCGCCAGCGTTCGGTCCACGCGTGGGTCCGTTCAACGACCCAGCGCTTGGGCAGGATCGTGAATCCTGAGTTGATAACAGTAGTCGGTTCAGGTGCCGTCTTGGGATCATGTAGCGTTCCGATCGTGCTGTTACCTGGGCGACGAACGACTTCGACACGAATATGATGCACTTGCTCGATGTCACGGGCGCACTTCCCTCCATATGCGCCGTCGGTATAAAGCTTTTCCAGCCGAGGACTCTTCACGCATGCTTGCGCCACCACGGCCGCAGCAGCATCCCTGTCCTGCACGCTTGCGGCGGTTACCGTGACCGCGATAAGTAGTCCCATCGTATCGACAACGAGATTGCGCTTTCGCCCTTTGACCTTCTTGCCTGCATCGAATCCGCTTTCGCCACCCTGCGGCGAGGCGCGAGTCGACTGCGCATCGATCACCGCCGCGCTGGGCGTGCTCGCGCGCCCCATTCGTGCACGCCATTGTTCACGCAGGCGGTCCTGCATTTGCTCGAACACGCCCGCACTAACCCAGCGCGAAAATGCCTTGTAGACCGCCTGCCAAGGAGGGAACGTCTCAGGTAGCAGCCGCCAGGCGCAACCCGTGCGCAGCACATACGAGCACGCATTCACGAGATCGCGGCGGCTGTAATGCACAGGCGTTCCTCGTTGTCCGGGTATTCGCTCAAACAAATCAGCGACCAGCGCCCATTCGGCGTCTGTCAGGTTGGTGCTGTACGGAGATATGTCCTCGCGTCGGTGCGCTGCCGTGTAGCCATAACGCTTGGCGCCCTCGGCCCGCTCCGCATGCGCCCGGCGCACCGGCTTGAGCCGTACGATGCCTTGTGCACGCAGCGCGCGTCGAATCGTCGCATCGCATACGTGTAACCCGCAACGGCGATGCAGCTCGTCGGCGATTTCCTGCAAGCTGGCTTGGGCGCGCTCCGTCACGATGTCGTGCAAAATCGCGATATGCTCAGGCTTCAACGCCGGTGGCCTGCCGCCAGCGTTGCTTGACGGCTTATTACCGTCGAGTAGATGTTTCGTTGCCACGGCATGCTCCTTCCACATCGGGATAGCATGCCACAGCTACGGTATTGATTTTGTCTACACCCTCTAAGCCAAGTCTGTTCAGGCTTCAGTTGCGCGCGTAAACGGCGGGCGCCATCAGCGTGAAGCCCTTCAAGGGCAGGCGCAGCGACACGAAGGCGGCGATCACCAGCAGCACGCCGGACATGCCGAACGCCACCCAGTGGGTGCCGAAGTGCTCGTAGCCCCAGCCTCCCAGCCAGGAACTGAGCATGGCGCCGACCTGGTGTCCGAGGTAGGCGGTGCCGTACATCACGCCGACCAGGCGCACGCCATAGATATCGGCCAGCATCGCCGACGAGGTCGCGATGCTGCCGGCCCACACCATGCCGCCGATCGCCGCGGCGATGTAGAGCTCCCAGTGGGTGCCGACCACCAGCAGTGCGAAGAAGCCGAGGCCGCGCACCAGGTAGATGGTGCCGAGGATGTTGCGGCGCGGCAGGCGGTCCGACAGGCGGCCCAGCACCAGCGTCCCGAGGATCGCCACCAGGCCGATCAGGCCGATGCCGTAGGAGCTCGTCATCGCATCGAAGCCATGGTCCATCAGCATCGGCACGCCGTGGGTGCCGAGCAGGTTCATGCTGAAGCCGCAGGCGAACAGGCCGATCACGATCTTCCAGAACGGCGAGGTGCGCACGGCTTCCCCGAACGACAGGCTGACCGGCGCCGGCTTGCCGCTCGCCGCCTGGGCGTTGATCTGCTCCGGCAGCAGGTCGGTATGCGCAGGCGCCGTCTCGCGCATGCAGAACAGCGCCGCCGGGATCGTCACCACCGCAAACACCACCGCAAAACCGACCAGGGTCGCTTGCCAGCCGACCGCACCGATCGCCGAGGCCAGCACCGGCGTCAGGATCGCCATGCCGGCCATCGAGCCGGTCGACAGGAAGAACAGCGCCATGCCGCGCTGGCGCGTAAACCAGCGGCTGATGATGGGCGTGAGCGCGACCGGGCTGGTGAAGCCGAGGCCGACCGACATCAGCACGCCGAAGGCCAGCAGGAAGCTGAACGGCGTGCGCGCGTTGACGGTCCAGGCGATCGAGACGAAGACGATGGCGGTGCCGAGCAGTAGCACGAAGCGGGTGCCGTAACGCCCGACCAGGTAGCCCGCCAGCGGCATCGCCAAGCCGTAGCACAGCATGCCGATGGCGATGATCGAGGCCAGCAGGCTGCGCGAAAAGCCGAGGTCCTCGACCATGGGCAGGAAGAAGGGGCCGATGCCGAGGCGCATGCCGACGGTCAGCGTGGTCAGGAGGGTGGCGGCGGCGACGATGTTCCAGCCGAAGTACCAGGGGCGTTCTGTTGTCATGGAATTGCTGGCCTGGACGCCGGCGGCGTCCGTCTGGCAAATTGATCAGGGGATCAATATAACAACACTTCGGTCCAGGCGTAAGGGAAGCTGGCCATGGAGCCACAGCCGGCGCGATGAGTAGGCAAGTCCAGGCACGACATCGCGTGCCGCGGTTCGGGCTACGGCAGGCGCGGCATGAATGCAACCGCGCTGCGCCGAACCGCCCGGCTTACTTCGGAAACACCACCTGCGGCAAACCGAATTGCTTACGGCAGGAATTACGCATCTCCAGTTCCTCGGCATTCGACTGTTCCAGCGTCCCTGGCGGCGCTTTGCCGGGATTGGCCTGCATGTATTTCGCCGCTTTCATCGCGCGCACTTCGAACTTGCTCATGAAGCATTTGCAGTATGCCGGAAATTTGGCATTGCCTTTCAAGTCCGACTCACCGTAAGGCGCCGGTAGGGCCAGTCCCTGTTCGCAACTTTTCGACACATCGGTTCCCTGATCCGTGCGGATCTGGGCATGTGCGGGCGCGAAGATCAGCAGGAATGCAGCGACGCTCGACGCGCGTGCCAGGAAGGTCATCTTCATTGTGAACCCTTTCTTAAAAAGTAATTCACAAAAATATAGCACAGTTAGTTACAAGAAAAACAATCAACGAAGAAAACGCGCCCCTGTCGCTGCGGCATCGACCGAAAGAGAATGCCGCAGCGTTGCGCGCCCGGTTTACCGATTACCGGGCAATCATCACCGGCTCGTCAAACCCCAGCTCCTTCATTCGGGGCAGCTGCGTCTTCGCATCCCCTACCACCAGCCACACCATCTTCGACGGATCGAGGTACTTCTGCGACAGGGCCTGGACCCGCGGCAGCGTCATGGCCTTGACGATCCCTTCGCGCTGCTTGACGTAGTCCGCGCGCCAGCCGTATTTGCTGATGTTGTCCAGCATGCCCAGCTTGGCGCCCGCCGTCTCGAAGGCGCGCGCATTGCTCTTGACCAGGAAGTTGCGGGTCGTCTCCAGGTCGGCCGGCGAATACGTTGCGGCGTAGTCCTGCAGCACCTGCTTCACCAGCTGGGTCGACTCGAGCGTGACGTTGCTGCGCACGCCGCTGGCGATGGTGAAGGGGCCGGCGCTCTGGCTGCCGGTGAAGGAGGAATTGATGCCGTAGGTGTAGCCCTTGCCTTCGCGCAGCTGCTGGGTCAGGCGCGAGGCGAAGCCGCCGCCACCCAGGATGTAGTTGGTGACGGTGGCCGGGTAGAAGTCCGGGTCGGTCGCGGCCAGCGCGCGGTAGCCGATGCGCAGCACCGACTGCTTGGCGTCGGGCACGTCGACGAAGTAGACCTTGGCCGGGGCGCGCTCGCCCGCCGCCACTGCCGCCGGCAGCTGGACCGGATGGGCCTTCCAGTCGCGTCCCAGCTTCGCCAGGGAACGCGCGATGGCCGCTTTCGGCAGCGCGCCGACCACGTGCATGCGCGCCACCGAGGGCGACAGGTTGGCGCGGTAGTAGTCCTTCAGGTCGTCGATGGTGATCGCTTTCACGCTCTCGGTGGCGCCGAGGATGTTGCGCGAGCGCGGGTCGTCCTTGCCGTAGACCAGCTTGCCGAAGTGGATGGCTGCCAGCGCGTTCGGGTCGGCTTCCTGCTGGCGGATCTGGCTCAGCACGCTCTGCTTGACCAGGTCGAACTCCTTCTCGTCCCAGCGCGGCTGCAGCAGGATCTCCTCGACCAGGTCGAGGGTGGCCTGGTAGTTGCGCGCCAGGGTGGTGACGCTGATGCGCACGTCTTCCGCGCGCGCCGAGACGTCGATGGTTGCGCCCAGCTGCTGGATCGCTTCCTCCAGTTCCTCAGGCGTCTTCTTCGCGGTGCCCTGGGTCATCAGGCGCGCCATCAGGTTGGCGACGCCCACTTTCTCGGGCTTGTCCAGCAGCAAGCCGCCGTCGATCGCGATATCGAACTGCACCAGCGGCACTTCCCTGTTCTCGATGCCGACCACGCGCATGCCGTTGGCCAGCTTGGTGTCCCAGACCTGCGGCACCTTCACCACCGGCGCCGCGCCGTAAGGCGGCTCCTTGCTGCGGTCGAAACTGGACGGGGTGCGCGTGTATTCGGCGTTCGCGCTCGGGTCGACCGCGTTCTCGGCGCCCTGCACCACCTTCTCCTCGACGACGTCGGCCTTGCTCGAGCCACTCAGGGCCAGCGCCAGCTTGCCTTTCGGGACGAAGCTGGTCGCGACATAAGGCTTGCCCTTGATATAGGTGTCGTACACGCGGCGCACGTCGGCCGGGGTAACGGCCAGCGTTTTCTTGATGCCTTCCTCGGCCTGGCCCGGATTGCCGGTCAGGTAGTTGTATTCGGCCAGCAGGGCCGACTTGCCGAGCACGCTGGACATCGCGTTGTAGAAACGGGTTTCGAGGCCGGCCTTGATGCGGTTCAGGTCGCGCTCGGAGATGCCTTCCTTCTCGAACTTGGCAAAGGCCTGGTCGACCGCGGCAGCCACCTGGTCGAGCGGCTTGTCTTCAAAAGCGCGCACTTTCACCATGAACTGGCCGGCCAGTTCCGCCGTCTGGTTGCCGATCTGGACCTTCGGCGCCAGCTTGGCGTCTTCCACCAGCACCTGGTAGAACGGCGCGCGCTTGGTCTCGGACAGGTACTCGGCCAGCACCTCAAGGGCATACGAGTCCGGGTGCAGGTCCTCGACGGTCGGCCAGGCCATGGTCAGTTCCGGCAGTTTCGCGAAGTTGTCTTCATGCGCCAGCTTGACGATCTGCTTCACCACGCCCGGGCGCTTGGCGATCGCCTCGACCGGTGCGCCGCGCTTAATCTCGCCGAAGTATTTTTCGACCCACTTGCGCGCCTGCGCGGGATCGAAGTCGCCGGCGATCACCAGGGTCACGTTGTTCGGCACGTACCACAGGCGATAGAACTCCTTGACGTCGTCCAGGGTCGCATTCTGCAGGTCCTCGAGCGAACCGATCACCTGCCAGTTGTAGGGATGGTTTTCCGGGTACAGCGCCTTGTTGATGACGTAGCGGGTGTGGCCGTAGGGCGCGTTGTCGACGCCCTGGCGCTTCTCGTTCTTGACGACCTGTTTTTCCTTGGCCAGCACCGGATCGGTGACGGTGTTGATGAACCAGCCCAGCTTGTCCGCTTCGGCCCAGATCATCTTTTCCAGCGCGTCCTTCGGCACCGTCTGCAGGTAGTTGGTGCGGTCCTGCGAGGTCGAGCCGTTGGCGCCCGAGCCGCCGATGCGCGCGGTCATCTTGTCGAGACCGCCCTTGCCCAGGTTTTCCGATTCCAGGAACAGCAGGTGTTCGAACAGGTGGGCGAAGCCGGTGCGCCCCGCCTTTTCGCGGGCCGAACCGACGTGGGCGGTCAGGTTGACGGCAACCACCGGATCGGAGCGGTCGATGTGGAAGATCACCTCGAGGCCGTTCGGCAGGGTGAACTTCTGGAAGTCCACCTTCAGGCCGGCTTGCGGCGCGGCGGCCGCTGGCGTGGCGGCGGAGGCCGGCGCCAGGAAAGCCGACGACAGGCAGGCGGCCAGCAGGAGCTTCGAGGGGAGCGTCTTCATGAAATCAGGTCCTTGCAATGGAGTGGTAATCGCGGAACAATAGGGTGCGGCACACCCGAAAGTTCTGGATAGTATTGCAATTTCCTGATTGCTACAACGTCAAAGCAGGATGCCGCTGTGGGCGCGGCGAAACTGGCGCCGGGAGCATTCCCGGCGTCGGGATCAGGGCCGCTTCAACTGGCCGATGACGCTCGCCACCTTGGTGGTAATCACATCGACCGCCGGGCCGTTCGCGCCGTGCGGCAGGATGACGTCGGCGTGGCGCTTGGTCGGCTCGATGAACTGCTTGTGCATCGGGCGCACGGTTTCCATGTACTGGCCGACGACGCTCTCGACCGTGCGGCCGCGCTCGGTGATATCCCTCTGCATGCGCCGGATGAAGCGCACATCGGAGGCGGTGTCGACGAAGATCTTCAGCGACATCATGTTGCGCAGGTCCGCGTCGTAGAGGGCGAACAGCCCCTCGATCACGATCACCGGGGCGGGTTTCACGGGAATGGTCTTGTTCGAGCGGTTGTCGATCGTGAAGTCGTACTCGGGCATCTCGATCGCCTCGCCATTGCGCAGGGCCTTGACGTGCTGCACCAGCAGCGGCCAGTCGAAAGCCTGCGGATGGTCGTAGTTCTGCTTGCGGCGCACTTCGGGGGTGAGGTCGGACTGGTCGCGGTAGTAATCGTCCTGCATCACCACCGACACCATCTCGGCGCCGAACGACGCGAGCACTTGCTGGGTTACCGTCGACTTGCCACTGCCGCTACCGCCGGCGACACCAATGACAAACGGTAGAAAGGATTGTTGATTCATCCCCACATGATACCGGAGCGGCGGCCGAACCGACAGGGGCCGCGGCGTTTCAGGGGCGATGTGCGGCGATCCGGCACCGGTGTGCTGGGCGTATCGATGAAGCCGTAGGGTGGGCACTCCGTGCCCACGCGTTACGCACGTTACCGGTAGTCACATGCAGGGACTGATCGACCGTAGAACTGGCTATGGACGCGAACCCGGCCGGGGTTGACGTTAGCGGGCGCAAAGTTGCAGCCTACGCGGAAAGGATGCGCACGTAACGCGTGGGCACGGCGTGCCCACGGTACGTTTTTCGCGGTGCCTTTAACCGACGACCTTCTCGGTCTCGCCGGCGGCCTTGCTTTCGCCGAGACGCCGCTCCCAGTAATGCGCATTCTTGATCCCCAGCGCCACCGGATCGAACTGCGGATCCTTGCCCGCGGCCTTCTGGGCCTCGTAGTCGCGCAGGCACTTGAAGGCGACGTTGCGCATCAACAGGATCGCGACCAGGTTCAGCCAGGCCATCAGGCCGACGCCGATGTCGCCCAGGGCCCAGGCCACGTCGGCGGTCTTGACGGTGCCGTAGACGGTGGCGGCGATGATCGCGACCTTCAGCGCGAACTTCATCCACGGATGGCGCGCATGGCGGTCGATGTAGGCGATGTTGGTCTCGGCGATGTAATAGTAGGCGACGATGGTGGTAAAGGCGAAGAACAGCAGCGCCATCGCGACGAAGATCGCGCCGAAGCCCGGCATCGTGTTTTCCAGCGCGGTCTGCACGTAGCCCGGGCCGCTGGCCACGCCCTGCACGCCGGTGTACATCGCGACGCCGTTCGGGCCCTCGACGTTGTACTGGCCGGTGATGAGCAGCATGAAGGCGGTGGCCGAGCACACGAACAGGGTGTCGACGTAGACCGAGAAGCCCTGCACCAGGCCCTGCTTAGCCGGGTGGCTCACTTCCGCGGCCGACGAGGCGTGCGGGCCGGTGCCCTGGCCGGCCTCGTTCGAGTACACGCCGCGCTTCACGCCCCACTGGATGGCCATGCCGATGATGGCGCCGAAGCCCGCGTCCAGGCCGAAGGCCGAGCTGAAGATCAGCTTCAGGACGCCCGGCAGCTGCTCGATGTGCAGGAAGATGATGACGCAGGCGACGATGATGTAGCCGAGCGCCATGAAGGGCACGATCAGTTCCGCGAAGGTGGCGATGCGCTTGACGCCGCCGAAGATGATGAAGCCCAGCGCGATCGCCAGCAGCGCCGCGGTGACGTTCGGGTCGATGCCGACGGCGGTCTTCAGGCCTTCCGCAATCGAATTGGCCTGCACGCCCGGCAGCAGCAGGCCGGTGGCGACGATGGTGGCGAAGGCGAAGGTCAGCGCATACCACTTCATGCCCAGGCCCTTCTCGATGTAGAAGGCCGGGCCGCCGCGGTATTCCTTGGCGATCTGCTCCTTGTAGACCTGGCCCAGGGTCGATTCGACGAAGGCCGAGCTGGCGCCGAGGAAGGCCACCGCCCACATCCAGAATACGGCGCCGGGGCCGCCGAAGGTGATCGCGGTCGCCACGCCGGCGATGTTGCCGGTGCCGACGCGGCCGGCCAGGGTCATGGTCAGGGCCTGGAAGGAAGAGACGCCCTGCTCCGAACTCTTTCCCTCGAACATGATGCGCGTCATTTCACGGAAATGGCGCAATTGGAGGAAACGCGAGCGCAGCGAGAAATACAGGCCCGCTCCCAGGCACAGCACGATCAGTGCCGGGCTCCAGATAATTCCATTGATGGTACTGACCAACTCATTCATCTACATGTTCCCCATTGCATGTGCGGCGACCTGGCTGTCGCCTGGATGTTGTCGTTCATGATCGGAAACGTTGCCCGATCTTCAAGAACCACACGATACCTCAAGGCTTGGGTGTTTCCTATTTTTTTGTTGCAATTGTTCCCCGCTGCACCGGTACAGGGCATGCGGCTGCATGGCGCCCCCGCCGCTGCCCACCTGTGGGGCATTCGCGCACCAGTCCCAAAGACAGTATCATTCGGCCCAGAAATCGATAGAAAAGAGGAATTCCATGGTCATCGTGACCCACAATGGCAAGTTCCATGCGGATGACGCATGGGCTTGCGCCGTACTGAACATCCTGTATCCCGAGGCCGAACTGGTGCGCACGCGCGACACGGCCACCATCGAGGCGGCCGATTTCGCGGTCGACGTCGGCGGCATCTGGGACCCGGCCCGCGGCCGCTTCGACCACCACCAGAAAGGCTTCGACGGCGCCCGCGCCAGCGGTGTGCCCTATGCCAGCGCCGGCCTGGTCTGGCGCGAATACGGCGCGCGCTGCGTCGCCGCGCTGGCCGCCGCCCACCTGGGCTGCCAGCTGAAGGACAGCACCGCGCTCGAGATGGCGTATTCGATCGACGCCGACATCGTGCAATACCTCGACCTGTCCGACGTCGGCGCCGCCAAGAACGCGCCGGGTGGCTACGGCCTGTCGGCCATCGTCTCGGGCTTCAACCCGAACTGGCTGGATGAAGAGCGCATCGGCTATGGCGCGCCGACCGAAGCCTACCGCCTGCAGGAATTCCGCCGCGCGATGGCCCTGCTGACCGACATCATGGTCAATGCCGTGAAATACCGCGTCGGCGCCCTGCTCGCGGTCGAACAGGTGCGCGACGCCGAGACCCTGCATAACGGCCGCCTGCTCTACCTGCACAACAGCGCCCTGCCCTGGTCGAGCGTGGTACGCAAGGAAATGCCGAAGGTGCTGTTCGTCATCAGCCACAGCATCGGCGAACGGCGCTACATGCTGCATACGGTATCGGTCAGCCCGGAAAGCTTCGAGGCACGTGCCGACCTGCCCGCGTCCTGGGCCGGCCTGCGCGACGCCGACCTGGCGGCGGTGACCGGCGTGCCGGATGCGACCTTCTGCCACAACGGCAGGTTCATCGCGGCGGCCAAGTCCTATGAAGGGGCACTGGCGATGGCGCGGCTGGCGCTGGACGCGGTGGACGCGGGCGCCTAGGCGCGTGCCAGGCGG
>DOUW01000138.1:1840-4214 GCA_003520365.1 Massilia sp. | reverse complement strand
GGCCGAAGCGCTGGCGCTGGCGGCGCGCGTGGCCGACGGCCCGGCGAACGCGAACGCGCGCATCAAGACCCTGTGCGCGCAGGCGGGTTCGAACAGCCTGGGCGAGCAGCTCGACCTCGAGGCGCAGCTGATGGTCGAGTCGCAGGGCGACGACGAGGCGCAGGAGGGCATCGCCGCCTTCTTCGCCAAGCGCGCGCCGGATTTCAAGCTGCTGCGCAAGCATCAAGAATAGCGTGCCCGGCGGCGCAAGGAGCGCGCCGGCATGCGGAGAATAGTGGAGACCATTTTGACTAGCAAATCGAATCTGCCGCTCGCGGGCGTGCGCGTGCTCGACCTGTCGCGCGTGCTCGCCGGCCCCTGGTGCGCCATGGTGCTGGGCGACCTCGGCGCCGAGGTGATCAAGGTCGAGCACCCGGAACGCGGCGACGACACGCGCGACTGGGGCATGCGCATCGGCTCGACCGAGACCGCCTACTTCAACAGCGTCAACCGCAACAAGCGTTCGGTTTGCCTCGACCTGAAGACCCCGGAAGGCCAGGAGATCGCGCGCGAACTGGTGCGAAAGAGCGACGTCGTGATCCAGAACTTCAAGTTCGGCGACGTCGAACGCATGGGCCTGGGGTACGACGAGTTGAGCAAGGACCAGCCGGGCCTGATCTACTGCTCGATCACCGGCTACGACCGCACCGGACCGGAAGCCACCCGTCCCGGCTACGACCTGGTGATCCAGGGCGAATCGGGCCTGATGGCGCTGAACGGCGAGCCGACCCAGCCGCCGCTGAAGTTCGGCGTCGCCGCGGTCGACATGATGACCGGCATGTACGCGGCCCAGGGCGTGCTCGCCGCGCTCTACGACCGCGAAAAGACCGGCACCGGCCGCCACGTCGGCATGGCCCTGTTCGACTGCGGCCTGATGATCACCGCCTACTATGGCCTGGAAGCGCTGCTGCGCGGGAACGATCCTCCGCGCTTCGGCAACGGCCACCCCTCGATCATGCCGTATGGCGTGTACGAGGCCGAGGACGGTCCGCTGGTGATCGCGGTCGGCAACAACGGCCAGTTCCTGCGTTTCTGCACCGACGTGATCAACCGTCCGGACATTGCGGCCGACGAGCGCTTCAAGACCAACCTGACGCGCACCCAGCACCGCGACGAGCTCATGCCCGAGCTGCGCCGCGAGATCGCTGCCCGCAAGCGGCGCGACCTGCTGGACGCCATGAGCCAGGTCGGCATTCCCTGCGGCGAAGTGGCCGGCCTGCACGAGGCCCTGACTTCGCAGCGCGCCGTCGACGGCGGCCTGGTCAAGACCATGCCGCACGAGGAAGTCGGCAGCGTCCAGGTGCTGGCCTCGCCGTATCGCTTCAACGGCGAGCGCCTGCCGGTGCGGCGCGCACCGCCGAAGCTGGGCGAGGGCACGGATGCGGTGCTGTCCGAGCTGCTCGGGCTGTCGGAGGACAAGCTGGCCGGGCTGAAGGAACGCGGCGTGGTCTGAGGTTGCCGTTGCGGTTCGCGTGCCCGACAGCAGGAACCCCTTCTTCGCAATCGCACTCCAACGACACAGGCGGCGCATCCTTGCGCCGCCTGTTGGCCTTGGAGGAGTGCCAAATGAAATGTACAGCGAAACGCCTGGCGAAAGGCATGACCAGTGCTGGCCTTGCCGCGTCCTTGCTGGCGGCCTGCGCCGGACCGGTCACGCCGCGCCAGGACCTGGTCGGGACGCCGGTTCCGCAGACCGCCGCCACCCGCACCGTCGTCATCACCCCGGAAACGCGCTACGTCAACGTGGTCGGCGGCGACGTCGTCCGCTTCGAGCGAGGCGACCGGGCGTTCGGCTGGTCCTTCGACGTCAGCCCGATCGTCGCCGTGTTCGCCCTGAACCAGGTGGCGCCGCCCGGCATGCTCGACCACGAGGTGCTGGTCTACGTCGAACCGGATCCGCGTTACTACATCGGCGGCTACCAGGTGCGCCGCTAGCATGTATGTCTCACGGGCATGCCGTACGGTGACGCCGGCGATTTGCTGCGGCCGGTTATCGTAGGGTGGGCGCCCCGTGCCCACGCGTAAACGTCGAGCATTGTTGGCTCGATAGCAATACAGAGCTAACATTATTCGCCCTTCACGCGTGGGCACGGAGTGCCCACCCTACACCGGGTCGTTCGACAGGGCGGCGGCCCTGGCGGCGCCGGCGCGCGGGTCGCGCATCCTCAGCATGGCCCCCACGGCCAGCGCCTTGGCCGCGATCGCGGTCCAGAACACCACCCCGAAGCCGAAGTGCTGGGCCAGCACGCCGCCCAGCAGGGGCCCGAGCGCCATCATCAGGTGCGAGGCCGTGTCCGATACCGCGATCAGCATCGGCAGCTCGTGGTGGGCGCCG
>DOUW01000138.1:0-1744 GCA_003520365.1 Massilia sp. | reverse complement strand
GTCGAGAACATCAGGGCCAGGGTGGACAGCAGCCACAATCCCACGCTGAGCAGGAACACCAGCCGGTAGCCGCGCGCGTCCGCGATCCGTCCCCACACCAGGTTGCTGGCGGTCTGGGTCAGCAGGAAGGACAGCGACAGGTAGCCCAGCGTCGCACCCGACAGGTCGATGAACTGGCCGGCATGGATGGCGTAGAAGGGCGCGGCCGCCATGCCGAAGGCGGCCAGGGCGCGGGCAGTAAAGAAGCGCGCGAACTGGCGGTCGGCGCCCAGCATGGCCGGCACGTCGCGCAGGCGTCGCGCCAGGCTGGAGGCGGCGCGCACCGCCAGCGACTCCGGCTCGCGCAGGAAGCTCAAGGCCGAGATGCCGATGCTGGTCAGGATGAAGGCGACCATGAAGGTCGACGCATAGCCGTTGCCGAAGGCATTCGCCTCGACCAGGTATTTGCCCCCGAGCCAGGCGACCGCCGAGGCCGACAGCCCGCCGAGGAAGTTGCGCATGCCGGCCAGCTGGCCGCGCCGGTTGGCGGGAATGACCTTCGCCATCACGAAATTGAAGCTGACCGCCTGCATGCCCCAGAAGAAGCCGAACAGGGACAAAAATACGCAGACCGCCACCAGGGCCGCGTCGCCCTCGAGGAAGAAGCCGGACAGGGCCAGGCCGAGCACCTGGGCGCGCATCAGCCAGCCGACGCCGAACACCACCGGCATCACGCGGCGCCGGTGCTCGATCAGGGTGGCGCTCCAGATCGAGGACAGCGCCATGCCGAGCGACTGGCCGGCCAGCGCCAGGCCCACCGTCAGGTTCGATTGCGACAGCAGGAAAATATAAGCCGGCACGAAGGTCGGCGCGGTCACCAGCCGGAAGCCGGTCACGCCGAGAAAGCCGTGGACCAGGTTGGCGGCGTAGTTGCGCGGCAGGTCGCGCGCGACTTGCGTATCGTAGGCGGCCTGCTTGCGCGTGGCCGCGTCGAGCGCCGGCGGCATCGCGCTCATGCCGGCCTCGCCGTACTGTTCATGACGCGCCTTCAGCCGCGCGTGCGCGCGTTCGTGAGGTCGGCGATGCGCTCCCACTGCGCCGCGACGTCGTCGGCGCTGGCCTGCGGTCCGAGCTCGACCCAGGGGCTTTCCATGATGGCGGCCAGGCTGAAGCTGCCGCCGGCCGCCTGCAGGATGGCGCCACTTGGCGCGCCTTCGCTGCACAGGTAGACCACGCCCGGCACGATGTGCTCGGGGCCGAGCTTGTCGAGCTGCTCCTGCGGCATCAGGCCGGCCGTCATGCGCGTGGCCGCGACCGGCGAGATGGCGTTGACGTGGACGTGGCGCTTGGCGCCCTCGATCCTCAAGGTGTTCATCAGGCCGACCAGGCCCATCTTGGCGGCGCCGTAGTTGGCCTGGCCGAAGTTGCCGTACAGGCCGGACGGCGAGGTGGTCATCACGATGCGCCCGTATTCCTGCTCCATCATCACCGGCCACACGGCCCTGGTGCAGTTGAAGGCGCCCATCAGGTGCACGTCGAGCACGGCCTGGGCATCGTCCAGTTCCATCTTCATGAAGCTCTTGTCGCGCAGGATGCCGGCGTTGTTGACCAAAATGTCGATGCGCCCGAAGGCGCTCATGGCCTGCTCGACCATGGCGGCCACGGCCGCGCGGTCGGTGACGCTGGCGCGGTTGGCGATGGCTTCGCCGCCCATGGCGACGATCTCGGCGACCACGGCGTCGGCGGCAGTGCCGGCGCCGCGCCC
>DOUW01000137.1:1231-4989 GCA_003520365.1 Massilia sp. | reverse complement strand
CCGAGGGCGCCGCCCGGGTGCGAGCGCGCGAAGTCTTCCTCGCGGAAGCCGCGCGCGTCGAGCAACGCCACGGCCAGGGCGTCGCCCAGGGCCAGGGTGACGGTGGTGCTGGCGGTCGGCGCCAGGTTCATCGGGCAAGCTTCCTTGGATACCGAGATGTCGAGGTGCACGTCGGACAGCAGCGCCAGGCGCGATTGGGGCTTGCCGGTCATCGCGATCAGGGGCGTGCCCATGCGCTTGACGACCGGGAGGATATCCATCAGTTCCGACGATTCGCCGGAGTTCGAGATCGCGATGAACACGTCCTGGGCGGTGACCATGCCCAGGTCGCCGTGGGCGGCTTCGCCCGGATGCACGAACATCGCCGGGGTGCCGGTCGAGGCCAGGGTGGCGGCGATCTTGCGCGCGATATGGCCGGACTTGCCCATGCCCGAGACCACGACGCGGCCGGTGCAGGCGTACAGCGTGGCCACCGCGCGCACGATGGAATCGTCCGCGCCGAGGCGGTCGTGCAAGGCCTTGACCGCGTCGGCTTCGATCGCGAGGGTCTCGCGCGCCAGTTCCATCACGCGGCGGGACTGGTTCTCGTCAAAACTGTTCTGCATTGTTTTTTCATCGGTTACACTCATCCCAGAAGTATAAACGAATTGCGAAAGCAAAAAACTTGCCAGACGTATTAAACAACGCTCACTGCGAACGCTCACTGCGCGTAAAAGAAACGAACGAATGGCATCCGGACTCGAACTGACTCTTCTCCTGCTCGGCAGTGCGGTGCTGGGCGTGGTCGCCTTCCGCAGCCTGCACCTGCCGCCGATGCTGGGCTACCTGGCCGTCGGTGTGCTGATCGGCCCGCACGCGCTGGGCCTGGCCTCGGATACCGCCTCCACCCACGCGCTGGCCGAATTCGGCGTCGTGTTCCTGATGTTCTCGATCGGGCTGGAATTCTCTCTGGCCCAGCTGCGCGCCATGCGCCGCATCGTGTTCGGCCTCGGGCTGGCCCAGGTGGTGCTGACCATCGTCGCCGCGGTCGCCGGGGCGCTGCTGCTGTCGATGTGGATCCCGGCCCTGAAGGTGAGCTGGCAGGCCGCGTTCGCGCTCGGCGGGGCGCTCGCCATGTCCTCCACCGCCATCGTGGTGAAACTGCTCACCGAGCGGCTGGAGCTGGAAAGCGAGCACGGACGGCGCATCATCGGCATCCTGCTGTTCCAGGACCTGGCCGTGGTGCCGCTGCTGATCCTGATTCCGTCCCTGGCGCGCGATCCCGAAGACCTGGCCGTGACGCTGGCCTGGGCCGCCGTGAAGGCGGCCGCGGTGCTGGCGCTGCTGCTGTTCTTCGGCCAGAAGCTGATGCGCAACTGGTTCACCCTGGTCGCCAAGCGCCGCTCGCAGGAGCTGTTCATGCTCAACCTGCTGCTGGTGACGCTGGGCGCGGCCTGGATCACCGAGCGCGCCGGCCTGTCGCTGGCGCTGGGGGCGTTTGTCGCCGGCATGCTCATTTCCGAAACCCAGTTCAAGCACCAGGTCGAAGAAGACATCAAGCCCTTCCGCGACGTGCTGCTCGGCCTGTTCTTCATCACCATCGGCATGCTGCTCAACCTGCGCATGGTGCTCGAGCACTGGTGGCTGGTGCTGCTGTTATTGGTGGTGCCGGTGCTGCTGAAGTTCGCGCTGATCGCGCTGCTGGCGAAAGCCTTCGGCTCCACCGATGGCGTCTCGATGCGCACCGGCCTGGCCCTGGCGCAGGCCGGCGAATTCGGTTTCGTGCTGCTCAACCTGGCCTCCGGCTCGAAGCTGATCGATCCCTTCCTGATGCAGCTGGTGCTGGCCTCGATGGTGCTGTCGATGCTGGTCGCGCCTTTTGTCATCGCCAAGTCGGACCGGATCGTGATGAAGATCGCGGCCAACGAATGGATGATGCAGTCGCTGCAGCTGACGCAACTGGCCAGCCGCACGATGGCCGCGCAACAGCACGTGATCATCGCCGGCTTCGGGCGCAGCGGCCAGAGCGTGGCGACCTTGCTGTCGGACGAGAAGCTGCCCTGGCATGCGCTCGACCTCGACCCCGAGCGGGTGCAGGAAGCGCAGGCGGCCGGCTCGAACGTCTCGTATGGCGACGCCGGCCGGCGCGAAGCCCTGATCGCGGCCGGCATCAACCGCGCCAGCGCCCTGGTGATCACCTTTGCCGACACCCGCGCGGCGCTGAAGGTGCTGCACCTGGTGCACGAGCTGGCGCCCTCGCTGCCGGTGATCGTGCGCAGCCACGACGACAGCGACCTGGAAACCCTGCGCCAGGCCGGCGCCACCGAGGTGGTGCCGGAAGCGCTGGAAAGCAGCCTGATGCTGGCGTCGCACGCGCTGGTGGTGGTCGGGGTGCCGCTGCGGCGCGTGGTGCACCGCGTGCAGAGCGCGCGCGACGAGCGCTACGCCGCCCTGCGCGGCTACTTCCACGGCGCCAGCGACATCAGCGACGATCCCGAGCACATGTACGTGCGCCTGCATTCGGTGGTTCTGCGCGAGGATGCGCAGGCGGTCGGGCGCCGCCTCGACGAACTCGGGCTGGACGAACTGGGAGCCGAGGTGACCGGCATCCGGCGAGCGCGCATGCGGGTGGAGCCGGAGGACGGGACGGTGCTGCGCGCGGCCGACGTGGTGGTCTTGCGCGGCTCGGCCGATGCGGTGACGCGGGCCGAAGGGCGTTTGCTGTAGGGTCAGGAACCCAGCGATTCCCAGCTCGGCAGCTTATATTTCTTCTTGCTCCAGGCGTAGACGCCGGCCATCGCCAGGCCATAGCAAAGGCCGCAGATCACGGCGCCCAGCAACGCCATGGCGGGATGGGTTCCGTCCGTGCGCCAGCGGAAGATCCACATGACGATAGCCCAGAGGGGAGCGAACCAGACCGCGTGAACGAAGGCCGTGCGCCAGAACGATTCGAAATGCAGCGGGCGCACCTGCATGCCGAGCTTGCGGAACAGGCGCAATTGGACCGGTTCAGAGGTGTGCTGGGGAATGCCGTGCCGGTTAAGGACGGCAATGGCGCGCTGGCGGCGTTCGTCGAAAGTCATGTTGATTCTCGGTAACTGATCGACACGATGTTAGCACGAGTCGTGGTGCGCAAATGACCGAAAAGGTGGGGACAAGTCCCCACCCTACGTTACTTGCGGATGCCGCCATCCGTAGGGTGGGCTCTTGAGCCCACGCGGCCGTACCGCTCCACACCGCAAAGCAAACCGCATGGATAACCGATGGGCAGCCGGTTTCGTTCGCTGCGCGTTAATGAGCGACAGGCATACCGGGTACCGCGTGGGCACGAGTGTCCACCCTATGTGAAAGAATATTTCACTAGCAGCAAGCTGATGAAATTTTATTTCAGCCTGCCAGCACCACCCGGTTGCGCCCCGCTTCCTTCGCCTGGTACAGCGCGCTATCGGCCTGCGCCACCAGTTGCTGGGCCACGTTCTCGATCGGCTGCTCGCGGGTGGCGTCGTCGAGCGTGGCGACGCCGATCGACACCGACACTTCCAGGAACTGGCCGTCCGCCAGGTCGACCGGAAGGCGCGCCACGCCGGCGCGGATGCGGTCGGCCACGATGGCGGCGGCCGGCAGGTCGGCGTCGACCAGCAGCACCACGAATTCTTCGCCGCCGAAGCGCGCCAGCGCGTCCGACAGGCGCAGCTCGTTCTTGATGCGGCCGGCCACTTCGCGCAGCACCTCGTCGCCGGCCTGGTGGCCGACCCTGTCGTTCACCTGCTTGAAATGAT
>DOUW01000137.1:0-1060 GCA_003520365.1 Massilia sp. | reverse complement strand
CGAGGCCATGTGCTCGATGAAATCGGTCGCCATGGCCGGCGTGAAGCGGCGGGAATCGCGGCTGCCCAGGTTCAGGCTGCCGATCAGGCGCTTGTTGCGCAGCAGCGGCACCAGCGCCACGCTCTTCAGGCCGGCGGGCGCGTGCGGGAACCGCGGGCCGTGCGCGGCCGCGTCAAAACCGCCCAGGCGCGGGTGCGGCTTGCTGCCGTCGGCCGTCCCGAAGCCGAGTTCGACCGCGTGCTCGCAGAACAGCAGGTCGGGCAGCGGTTCGAAGTCCACGCCCAGCTTGTGCATGACGGTGTAGATATCGGCGTCGGCGTCGACCAGCGACAGGGTCACCGCGTCGAGTTCGGAAATGACCGGCAGCATGCGGAAGATGGTGCCGACCAGCTCCTGGAAGGTCGAGGCGCCGACGATCTCGAGGTCGAACGCCTGGTGCCGGCACATGATGTCGTGGTTGCGCTGGGCCTGGTCGATCAGGTAAGCCATGTGCGCGCGCAGGCCTTCGTTTTCGGCAATCAGGTCGCGCGACGTCGCGTCCGGCTGGTGCATGACATTCCTTTCAGCAATACCCGTTACCTTACGCGATACGGCCCGGCTTGGGAACGAAAACAGGGCTTTCCCGGCCGGGAGGCGCCCTTGACGCTGCCTTAAAACGACAAAGCGATGTCCAGCTCCTGGCCAACCCGCAGCACGCCGCCGGCGCCCTCGAACACGATGCAGTTCATGCCGACGCAGACCGCGCCGTCGAGGATGGCCTTGGCGCGCCAGGATTGCAGGATGTCGAGCGGATCGGGGCCGGGGATGCCGGTGGCCTGGTCGACCGCGGGAATCGGGCAGCGCGCGCAGGGTTTTACCGGCTTGATCACGACGTCGCCGGCGCGCAGCGATTCGGTGTAGTCCTCCTCGAACGGATCGGTGCCCGCGACCACCAGGTTCGGGCGGAAGCGGTCCATCGGCAGCGCCTCGCGGCCGGCGGCGCGCATGCGCGCGTTGATCTCGTCGAGCGCGGCGGCGCCGATCAGGAGCAGCGGATAGGCGTCGGCGAAGCGGGCGCTGG
>DOUW01000135.1 GCA_003520365.1 Massilia sp. | reverse complement strand
CCTGCCCCCCTTCTTTGTCCCCTCCCTGGCCCTGCGGGGAGCCCCTTTCCCGCCCGCCGCCAACGCTGCGGGCGCGCCCGCCGCCGCCGAAGCGGCCCAGCCCCTGGCGGCGCGCCTCGACGCGGCGATTGCGCCGTACTACAAAGCGGACGAGCCGGGCGCCACCGTCATCGTCGTCAAGGACGGCCAGACCGTGCTGCGCAAGGGCTACGGCAGCGCGGACACGGCCAGCAAGACGCCGATGAGCGCCGACATGGCGATGCGGCTCGGCTCGATCACCAAGCAGTTCACCGCGGTCGCGATCCTGATGCTGGCCGAGGAGGGGAAGTTGGCGCTGACTGACGACATCACGCGCTTCCTGCCCGATTACCCGACGCGCGGCAAGACCATCACCGTCGAGCACCTGCTGACCCATACCTCGGGCATCGTCAGCTATACCAGCCGGCCGGACTATCCGCTGACCATGTCACGCGACGTCACGGTGGCGCAGATGATCGACTCGTTCAAGAACGATCCCCTCGAATTCGCGCCGGGAACGGCTTATCGCTACAACAACTCCGGCTACTTCCTGCTGGGCGCCATCATCGCGAAGGTGTCGGGGCAGCCGTACGCGAAATTCCTCGAGCAGCGCATCTTCGTGCCGCTGGGGATGGAGAACACCGCCTACGAAGGCTTCGAGCGCGGCAAGGCGCCGCGCGCGGCCGGCCACACGCCCGGCGAGAAGGGTTTCGGCCCCGGCGCCGCGCTGAGCATGTCGCAACCCTATGCGGCCGGTGCGCTGGTCTCCACCGTCGACGACCTGGCACGCTGGGATGCGGCCATCGCCGGGGGCAGGCTGCTCAAGCCGGCGAGCTGGCAGCGTGCCTTCACCCCGTACAAGCTCGCCGACGGCAACTCGACCGGATACGGTTATGGCTGGGAGCTCGATACGCTGCAGGGCGCGCAGGTCGTCGCGCATGGCGGCGGCATCAACGGCTTTTCCACGTATGCGCTGCGTGTGCCCGAGCAGAAGGTGTTCGTCGCGGTGCTGAGCAATGCCGACGGCGGCGTAGCCAACGCCGGCGTGGTGGCCAGCCGGGCCGCCGCGATCGCGATCGGCAAGCCTTTCCCCGACTTCAAGGAAATCACGCTCGACGCCGCCACGCTGGAGCGCTACGCGGGTGTCTACGAGGTCGAGAAAGGCGTCACGCGCACCTTCCGCCGCGACGGCGACAGTTTGAGCGTGCAGCGCAGCGGCCGCCCGCCGGTGCGCCTGAAAGCGTATTCGCAGACCGGCTTCTTCGTTCCCGGCGGGCTTGATTACTTCGAGTTCGCGCGCAACGACAAGGGCCAGGCCACGAGCGTCACGCTGTACCAGGGCGGCAAGCAGCACCGGCAAGTGCGCATCGGCGACGCGCCGCCCGCGCGCGCCGCCGTGAAGATCGACCATGCGTCCTTCGACACCCGGGTCGGCCGCTACCAGCTGGCGCCGAACTTCGTGCTGGCGCTCACCCGCGAGGGCGACCGCTACTATGCCCAGGCCACGGGGCAGGGCAAGCTCGAGATCTTCGCGCAGGACGAGACCGTGTTCTTCGCCCGCGACATCGAGGCCGAGGTGCGTTTCGACGGCGCCGACAGCAGCTACCTGGTGCTGCACCAGAACGGCCGGCAGATCAAGGCGCCGCGCCTGTAGGCGGCCCTCAGTGCGCGGCCGCGACCTGCGGCCGCGCCGCCAGCCTGGCCGCGACCTGCTCGCGGAACCAGCCGCTCTGAACGTAGCGGTACAGGTTCGCGCCCGGGCACACGGTCTTGTCGGAATGGTCGCGGTGGCTGGCGATGCGCTCGACCGGCACCTCGTACTTCGCTGCCAGCATCGCCATCAGGTCGACCACGGCGTCGAGCTGGGCCTGGTTCGGCTCGACCTCCTCGAAATTGCCGACCACTTCGATCAGGGCATGGCCCTTGGGGTCGTATTCGGTGTTGGTGTCGCCGGCAAAGCCGATGTCGCGCGCGGCGTAGACACGTCCTTCGAGGTCGATCACGTAGTGGTAGGGGATGTCGAGCCAGCCCTTGGTATTGCGCGACCAGGTCTGCAGGTTGCGCAGGTACTGGCGCACGTCGGTGCCCGGCTTGAACGGCTCGCCCTGGTGGTGCAGGGTGATGTCGGTGATCTCGTGGCGGCGTGCGCGGCTGGCGTCGGCCGGGGTGCCGCCCCAGTCGCTGACTGGCACGATCGTTGGCACGCTGGCAGGCGTGGTGGCGGTTGGCGCCTGTACGGCGCAGCTGGCGCAGGCCAGGGCAAGGGCGAGCAGGGAGAGGGTGCGCGAAGCGCGAAGCTGAAGGTTCATGGATGGGTTCGCTGTGGAAAACACGACATCTTTCCACAGACGGGCACAGGTAGGCAAACTGCGTGCAAGCGTGCTCGCGACGCCCGATGCTTTCCTGTTAAGCTAGCGAGCAATCCGACCATTACCGAGCCCCCATGAGAACCATTGCCCAGATCCTCAAGGACAGCAAGACCATCGCCGTCGTCGGCCTGTCCAGCAAGCCGGACCGCGCCAGCTACGGCGTGGCCGAATACCTGCAGCAGCAGGGCTACCGCATCATTCCCGTGAACCCGGCCTACGACGGCCAGGAGATCCTCGGCGAGCGCGTCTATCCCGACCTGCAGTCCGCCGCCGACGCGCTGGCGCCGAACGGCACCCGCATCGACATCGTCGACTGCTTCCGCAAGTCCGAGGACATTCCGCCGCTGGCGCGCGACGCGATCGCGATCCGCGCCGGCTGCCTGTGGATGCAGCTCGAGATCGAGAACCAGGCTGCCGCCGACCTCGCGCGCGCCGCCGGGCTGGACGTGGTGATGAACCACTGCCTGAAAATCGAACACCGCAAGCTCAACGCCTGATCATCACGCCATGCTCAAATCCGTCTCGCTGTTCCTGCTCGTTTCCGCCGCCAGTGCCGGCGCCATGGCGCAAAGCCCGGCCGCGCATGCGTCCGCCGCCGCGCCTGCTGCCGCTGCGGCACCGGCATCCTGCCCGGCCCTGCTCAACCAAAACTTCAAGCGCCTGCAGGACGAAGCGCCGCAGAACCTGTGCCAGTACGCCGGCAAGGTGGTGCTGGTCGTGAACACCGCCAGCTACTGCGGCTACACCAAGCAGTACGAAGGACTGGAAAAGCTGTACGCGAAATATGGCCCGCGCGGCCTGGTGGTGCTGGGCTTCCCGTCGAACGATTTCAAACAGGAAGCCGAGAGCGCCAAGGACATCGCCGACCTCTGTTACAACACCTACGGCGTGAAGTTCCCGATGTTCGCGAAGACCGTGGTGTCCGGCCCGAACGCCAATCCCCTGTACGCCAGCCTGGCGAAGCAGACCGGCAAGGAGCCGAAGTGGAATTTCACCAAGTACCTGATCGGGCGCGACGGCAAGGTGATCGAGCACTTCCCGAGCAAGGTGGCGCCCGAGGATCCGCAGTTGGTGAGCAAGATCGAAGCGGCGCTGTAAAGGCACCCGCAGCAGGCCGGGACGTAGGGTGGGCGCCCCGTGCCCACGCGGTGATAGCTAGCTGCCGAGCAATCGAGCCAGAGATCGGCGCCGCTAACGATCACCGCGTGGGCACAGGGCGCCCACCCTACGCCGCAGACCACCGCGTGGACACGGACGCCCATCCACACCGCGACCCAGCAACCAGGCACAACATTGTCGTTTTTGATCCACATCAACGATTTTGTTGCGCCGCATCAATAAGCTTACCTCATCGATTTTGTGACGAAGAGGTAAGTAAAAATGAAAAAATTGCGTTTGACCCTGATGGTGGCCGTGCTCGGCCTGGCAAGCGGCGCCGCGATGGCGCAGGAATCGTCCTGGCTGGTGCGCGCCCGCGCGGTGCATATCGATACCGCGAATAAATCCGAACCGGTCGGTGGCGCCGGCGCCGCCAACCGCATCCACGTCGACGACAAGACCATCCCCGAGATCGACGTCAGCTATTTCCTGACGCCGAACATCGCGGCCGAACTGATCCTGACCTATCCGCAAAAGCACGACGTGACGCTCGATGGCGCGAAGATCGGCAGTTTTAAACACCTGCCGCCGACCCTGAGCCTGCAGTACCACTTCGCGCCGGCGCAGACCATCAGCCCCTACGTTGGCGCCGGCGTGAACTACACCCGCATCTCGAAGGTGCGCCTGCTCGACGGCGCGGGCGACCTCGAGAACGAAAGCTGGGGTCTTGCGCTGCAGGCCGGCGTCGACTTCAAGCTCGACCGCAACTGGTCGGTCAACGTCGACGTCAAGAAGGTGCAGATCCGCAGCGACGTGTTCGTGGGCGGCGCCCGCGCCAGCAAGGTGAAGGTCGATCCGGTGCTGTTCGGCGTCGGCCTCGGCTACCGCTTCTAAGCGCCTTACAGAACCTCCATGGCGGCGTTGCATCGGCTCGCCGTACTCACGTACTGTCTTCGCCGCTGCGTCGGGTGGCCGCATCCCTTGCCCTAGAGCTTCTGTAAAACGCTCTTAAATCGGGCTGGCGTTCGTGTCCAGCACCGCCAGCAGCGGTCCCCGCAGGGCATTGCAGACCATGATGCCCTCGGCCCGCTCCAGCATCGCGCGCGTGACGATGCCTTCGCTGGCTTTCCATGCCGGCGCAGCCAGGATCACGGCGCGCGTCACCCCCGGCAGCAGCCCGCAGGACAGCGGCGGCGTGATCCAGCGGCCGTCGAAGCGCACGAACACGTTGCTGCGTCCCCCTTCCGTCAGTTCCCCGCGCTCGTTGAAGAACAGGGCGTCGAAGGCGCCTTGCGCCTCGGCGGCGCGCCAGGCCGCGTCGTAGCGCTGGCGTACCGAGGTTTTATGGCGCAGGAAGACGTCGTTCGACGCGACCGGCGTCGCCGCCAGCAGCACGCGCACCGGTTCCTGCAGGGGTGCCAGCGGCGCCGCCGTGAGCGTCAGCGTGCCGTCCGCGGCGCTTG
>DOUW01000299.1 GCA_003520365.1 Massilia sp. | reverse complement strand
GGTCGGCAGCGTCGCGCCGCCTTCGGCCGGCAGCTGCGGGAAGCTGCCGGCCACCGGGGCGGCCGGGCGCTCGTACTTTGGCGCCAGGTTCATGCAGCCTGCCAGCGCCAGTGCCAGGACCAGGGGGGTGAAACGTTTAGTCGTGGTCATTACAGTCATTGGATTTTTTCCTTCACTACGCTGCCGGTGTCTTCGTGGTGCGTGTACAGCTCGCTCTGGCGCTTGCTGCCCTTGAACAGGGTACGCACCACAACGAAGAACACAGGCACGAAGATCACGCCCAGCACGGTTGCGGTGATCATGCCGCCCATCACGCCGGTACCGATGGCGCGCTGGCCGGCACCGCCGGCGCCGCTTGCGATCACCAGCGGCAGCACGCCGAGGATGAATGCCAGCGAGGTCATGATGATCGGGCGGAAACGCAGGTGGGCCGCTTCGAGCGCCGCCTGGATCGGCGACCGGCCCTGGGCCTGCAGGTCCTTCGCGAACTCGATGATCAGGACCGCGTTCTTCGCCGCCAGGCCGATAATCGTGATCAGGCCGACCTTGAAGTAGACGTCGTTTGACAGCCCGCGTGCATAGGCCGCCAGCAGCGAACCCAGGATACCCAGCGGCACCACCAGCAGCACGGCCACCGGAATCGTCCAGCTTTCGTACAGCGCGGCCAGGGCCAGGAACACCGCCAGCAGCGAGAAGGCGATCAGGATGAACACGGTCGAACCCGACAGGATTTCCTCGCGCGACTGGCCGGTCCATTCATAGGCGAAGCCAGGCGGCAGCTGGGCTGCAAGGCGCTGCATTTCTTCCAGTGCCTGGCCGCTCGAGTAACCCGGGGCCGGTTCGCCGGTCAGCTTCATCGACGGATAGCCGTTGTAGCGGATGGTCTGCATCGGACCCGTGACCCATTCGGTCGAGGCGAACGAGGACAGCGGCACCGGACGGCCCTGGGTATTCAGGGCGTTGATGCGCAGCAGGTCGTCCGGCTGCATGCGGTTTGGCGCGTCGGCCTGGACGATCACGCGCTGCAGGCGGCCCTGGTTCGGGAAGTCGTTCACGTAGCTCGAACCGAGCGAGGTCGACAGCGCCGAGTTGATCGCGCTGAAGGTCACGCCCAGGGCCTGCGCCTTGTCGCGGTCGATGTTCAGCTTGAGCTGCGGTGCGTCTTCCAGGCCTTCCGGACGCATGCCGGTCAGCACCTTGCTCTGCATGGCCATGCCCAGCATCTGGTTACGCGCCTTGACCAGCGCTTCGTGGCCGTTGCCGCCGCGGTCCTGCAGGCGGAACGAGAAGCCGGTGCCGGTGCCCAGTTCGGGGATCGGCGGCGGGCTCACCACAAAAATGAAGGAGTCGCGCAGGGCGCCCATGTGCATCGTGATGCGATTCGCGAAGGATTGCGCATCCTGGCCATCGCCCTTGCGGTCGCTCCATGGTTTCAGCGGGATGAAGGCAAGGCCCATGTTCTGGCCCTGGCCCGAGAACGAGAAGCCGGTCACGGCCACGATGTTCGCGTATTCCGGCTGCTTCATGACGTAGTCTTCGAGCGCGTGCAGCACGACGTTGGTACGCTCGGCAGTGGCGCCCGGCGGCAGCTGGATGTTGGCGATCACGTAGCCCTGGTCTTCGTTCGGCAGGAAGGAGTTCGGCAGGCGCGTGAACAGCAGGCCAACCACGCCGACCAGCACCACGAACACGACCATCCAGCGGCCGGCGCGTTGCAGGATCGAGCCGACGAAGCCCTCGTAGCGCTTGGCGCCGGCGCTGAAGTTGCGGTTGAACCAGCCGAAGAAACCCTTCTTCTCGTGGTGGTGGCCGGCCTCGACCGGCTTGAGCAGGTGGGCGCACAGCGCCGGGGTCAGCGACAGCGCCAGGAAGGCCGAGAAGGCGATCGAGGTCACCATCACCGCCGAGAACTGGCGGTAGATGTTGCCGACGGCGCCGGCAAAGAAGGCCAGCGGCACGAACACCGACATCAGGACCACGGTCACGCCGATGATGGCGCCCGAGATCTGGCCCATCGCCTTGCGGGTTGCCTGCAGCGGCGGCAGGCCTTCCTCGGACATGATGCGTTCGACGTTCTCGACGACCACGATGGCGTCGTCGACCACGATACCGATCACCAGCACCATGCCGAACATGGTCAGCACGTTGATCGAGAAGCCCAGCGCCAGCAGGCAGGCGAAGGAACCCAGCAGCGCGACCGGAACGACGATGGTCGGGATCAGGGTGTAGCGGAAGTTCTGCAGGAAGACGTACATCACGACGAACACCAGCGCGATCGCTTCGAGCAGGGTGTGAACGACCTGTTCGATCGAGATGTCAATGAAGGTGGTCGAGTCGTACGGAATCGTGTACTTCATGCCGTGCGGGAAGAACTTCGACAGTTCCTGCATGCGGGCCTTGATCAGGTCACCGGTCTCGAGGGCGTTACCGGTCGGCGACAGCTGCACGCCGATACCGGCCGACGGCTTGCCGTTCAGGCGCGCCGAGGTGGCATAGGCCTGGCCGCCGATCTCGATGCGGGCGACGTCCTTCAGGCGCACGGTGGAGCCGTCCGGATTGGCGCGCAGCACGATGTTGCCGAACTGCTCGACGGTGGCCAGCTGGCCGGCCACGATCACGGTTGCGGTGATTTGCTGGCCCTCGGCCAGCGGCAGGTCGCCGATGGTGCCGGAAGCGACCTGGGCGTTCTGCTGGCTGATCGCGCTGTTGACGTCGGTCGGCGACAGGTTGAAGCCGACCAGCTTGGCCGGATCGATCCAGACGCGCATCGCCTTCTCGGTACCGAACAGCTGGGCCTGGCCCACGCCCTTGATGCGCTGCAGCTCGGGCAGGACGTTACGCGAGGCGTAGTCGCCCAGCGCCACCGGGTCCCAGTTCGGATCGTCCGACGACAGGATGGTGAACAGCAGGAAGTTCGAGCGGGCCTTGTCGACGCGCACGCCCTGCTGGGTCACGGCCGGGGGCAGGCGCGGGGTCGCGCGCGACAGGCGGTTCTGGACGTCGACCTGGGCCAGGTCGGCGTCGGTGCCGGTCTCGAACGAGATGGTGATCGAGCCAGTGCCGTTGGCCTGGCTGGTCGATTCCATGTAGATCATGCCTTGGGCGCCGTTCATCTCCCGTTCGATGACGGAGATGACGGAGTCTTCGAGCACCTGTGCCGACGCGCCCGGATAGGCGACGTTGACGACGATCGAAGGCGGCGCCACGGTCGGGTATTGCGCGACCGGCAGTGTTTTGACGGCAACACCGCCAAGCACCATGATGAATAGCGCGATCACCCAGGCAAAAATTGGGCGGTCAATAAAAAAGCGTGCCATGAAAAGTCCTGTTCCTTTTACTCGGTGACGGTTCGGTCACCAATTACTGGCGGCTCTGGCCCGGGGTCGTCGCACCGGCGGCCGGCGAACCGGTAGACGGGGTGCGCGAACCGCCGGCGGCATTGACGGCCGCGGCGCCGGTCGCGTTCGGCTGGGCCGGGTTGCCTGCGGCGGCCGGAGCGGTGCCGGAGTTCTGCGGGGTCCAGGCCACCGGCTGCACCGGGGTGCCCGGCGGCAGCATCTGCAACTTCTGGAAACCGTCGACCATGACGCGCTCGCCTTCCTTCAGGCCATCGGTCACGACCCAGTTACTGCCTTCCTGCGACGCGATCTTGACGGTGCGCGGGGTCGGCTTGTTGTCGGCGCCGATCACCATCAGGGTGTCGCCGGTCTGGCCGCCACGCGTGACGGCCTGTTGCGGCACCAGGATGCCCGACGGCAGCTCGGCCTGGGCCAGGCGTACGCGCACGTACTGGCCCGGCAGCAGGGCGTTGTCCGGATTCGCGACCTGGGCGCGCAGGGTCACCTGGCCGCTGGTCGGATCCACGGTCACGTCCGAGAACAGCAGCTTGCCCTGGCGCGGCAGCACCGTGCCGTCGTCCAGCACCACGGTCACCGGGATGGCCGCGTCGATGCCCTTGCCGCCGGCCTGCTTGCGCAGGCGCTGCAGCTCGGAAGCCGACTGGGTGATGTTCAGGAAGACCGAGTCGGTCTGCTGGATCAGCGCCAGCTGGGTCGCTTCGGCGCTCGAGACCAGGGCGCCTTCGGTCACCAGCGCGCGGCCGATGCGGCCCGAGATCGGGGCGTAGACGTTGGAGTAACCGTAGTTAATCTGCGAAATCTTCAACTGCGCCTTGGCCGAGGCGACGTCGGCCTCGGCCTGCTTGGCGGCGGCCACGGCGTTGGTGTATTCCTGCTTGCTGATCGCATTTGCCTCGACCAGCGGCTTGTAGCGCTCGACGGTGGCGGAAGCCGAGGTCAGGTTGGCCTGGGCGCGGCCGACGGCGGCCTGCGACGCGTTCAGCTGGGCCTGGTAGGGTTCCGGATCGATCTGGTAGAGCGACTGGCCCTGCTTTACCATGCCACCTTCCGTAAACGTACGCTTGAGGACGACGCCGTTGACGCGGGCGCGGACTTCGGCCACGCGGATCGCTTCGACACGCGCCGGCAATTCGGTTTCAAGGGCGACCTGCTGGAACTTGGTCGTGATGACGCCGACTTGCGGCGGCGGCATCTGGCCGCCGGCGCCAGGACCGGCCTGGGCGGCGTCTTTCTTGCCGCAGGCCGACAGCAGGGTCACCGCCATCAGCGTGCAGGCGGCAATCCGGGTCAGGGACAGGGGAGAGGAGTGGGCAGAGCGCATTACGTGTGCTTCCTTCTGGTTTTATTAAAAAGACAAAACCGCCCTCATGAACCTCTTCGAGGTCCCTGTGCACGGTATGTCACTGGCTTTTGCGAAATTTTTTATATACTATCACGAGTGTATGTTTAACGTGTTGGACCACCTAAAAAAAGGTTCATCGCACTTTGC
>DOUW01000304.1:438-3498 GCA_003520365.1 Massilia sp. | reverse complement strand
ATTCCCCGCGAAGAACCTTTTTTTGGCCATTCCTTGGGCCAGCGCGCGCAGCGGTTCCGTGCGGCCCTGTTGAACTGAACTTGGCTACACTGGACAGGTCTATTGGTGATGGCGCCATTGGGGCGCCGCCCACTGCCATGCGGAACTTTTTTCACTCACACTGGAAAGTCATCGTTGCGCTCGTCCTGCTCATCATGGTGGCGGTCTTGACGATCGGCCCCGAGTCCGCCCGCGCGGCGCCTGATCTGGCCGAACGCATGCGCCAGCATGTGCGCGCCGTCGCGTCCGAGGAACACAACACGGGCCAGCCGGAACAGCTCGAGCGTGCTGCCGTCTACATCGAGACGGCGCTGGAACGCGCCGGCTACGCGCCGTCGCGCCAGGAATACGAGGCCGGCGGGCAACGCGTGCGCAACATCGAGGCCGTCGTCGGCAAGGTCGCCAGGGGCAAGCGGCCGGACCGCATCTTCATCGTCGGCGCCCACTACGATTCGGCGCAGGGCGCGCCGGGCGCGAACGACAACGGCAGCGGCACCGCGGCCGTGCTCGAGCTGGCGCGCCTGCTGCGGACCATGCAGCCGGCCGCCGGCACCGAGGTGCGTTTCGTCTTCTTCGTCAACGAGGAACCGCCCTTCTTCATGGGCGAGCAAATGGGCAGCATGCGCCATGCGGCCGAGCTGAAGCGCCAGGGGCAGCAGGTCGAGGGCGCGCTGGTGCTGGAAACGATGGGCTATTACACGGACCAGCCGGGCAGCCAGCAACTGCCGCCGGGGCTGGACGGCCAGTATCCGGATACCGGCAACTTCATCGCCTTTGTCGGAACGATCGAGTCCTCGGCGCTGGTGCGCCAGGCGCTGGCGGCCTTCCGCGACGCCTCCGATTTCCCGGCCCAGGGCCTGGCCGCGCCGGCGCACACGATGGGCGTGACCCTGTCCGACCACAGCGCCTACAACCGGCACGGCTACCCGGCGCTGATGATCACCGACACCGCCTTCATGCGCTACCCCTACTACCACACGGCGCAGGACACGCCGGACAAGCTCGACTACGAGAGCATGGCGCGCGTCGTCACGGGGCTGTCGAAAACGATCGCCGCGCTGGCGGGCGCCACGCGCGGCTAAGCGGACAGTTCTACTCGGCTTCGTTCAGGAACATTTCCTGCAAATCGTTCAGGAAGCGCTGGCCCAGCTCGGTCGGGCGGATGAGCTTGAAGTCGCGGTACAGCAAGCCCTTGGCCTCGGCCGCATCGAGGGCCTTGCTGATCGCCGTGATGCTCATGCCGGTGCGCTCGCCGAACAGGTTCGGATCGAAGCCGCCGGTCAGGCGCAGTGCGTTGAGCATGAACTCGAAGCCCATGTCGGCGCGTGCGATTTCATGCTCTTCCTGCACCGGGTTGCCGCGTTTCGCCGCCTCGATAAAGGAGTTCGGCTGCTTGAAGCGTGCCTGGCGCAGCACGCGGTGCGGGAAGGAGATCTTCGAGTGCGCGCCGGCGCCCACGCCGAGGTAGTCGCCGAAGGTCCAGTAGTTCAGGTTGTGACGCGCGCGGCGGCCGGCTTGCGCATAGGCCGACACTTCGTAGTGATCGAAGCCGGCGGCGCCCGTGGTCTCCGCGATCATGTCCTGCATGTCGGCGCTGGCGTCGTCGTCGGGCAGCTGCGGCGGATACTTGGCGAAGACCGTGTTCGGCTCCATCGTCAGGTGGTACAGCGACAGGTGCGGCGGCGCGAACGACAGCGCGGTCTGCAGGTCAAGCTGCGCCTGCTCCAGCGTCTGCCCCGGCAGCGCGTACATCAGGTCGAGGTTGAAATTGTCGAAAGTCGAGCGCGCGATCTCCACCGCGCGCAGCGCCTCGCGCTCGTCGTGGATGCGGCCCAGTGCTTTCAAATGCGCGCCATTGAAGCTCTGGATGCCGATCGACAGGCGGTTCACGCCGCTGTCGCGGTAGTGGCGGAATTTCTCGACCTCGAAAGTGCCGGGATTGGCCTCCATCGTGATCTCGGCATCCAGCTCCAGCGGCAGCAGGGTGCGCACGTCCGACAGCAGGCGGTCCATGCCGGCGGCCGACATCAGGCTCGGCGTGCCGCCGCCGATGAAGACCGTGTGGATCTTGCGCCCCCAGATCAGCGGCAGCGACTGTTCCAGGTCGAGGCGCACGGCGTCCAGGTACGCCTTTTCCGGCAGCTCGCCCTTGGCCTCGTGCGAATTGAAATCGCAGTAGGGGCACTTGCGCACGCACCAGGGGAAGTGGATGTAGAGCGACAGCGGCGGCAGCGCCGCCAGGTTCAGCGCGCCCGGCTGCAGGTATTGCAATGCAGCGGAGGCAGGTGAGCGCGGCTCAGCTGCCGGTGCGGCACTTACAATTTTAATCGGGATCATTTCAGTTTCTCTACCAGTGCGCGCAGGGCCTGGCCGCGGTGGGATCGGGCGTTCTTTTCCGCGGGCGTGAGTTCGGCCGTGGTCTTGCCCAGCGCCGGGATCAGGAAGTAAGGATCGTAGCCGAAGCCATTCTCGCCGCGCGGGGTGGCGATGATTTCGCCATCCCAGCGGCCATCGGCGATGATCGGCTGCGGATCGTCGGCATGGCGCACATAGACCAGCACGCAGTAGTAATACGCCGACTTGTCGGCCTTGTCGGCCAGCTCCGCCACCAGTTTTTCGTTGTTGCGGGCATCGGACTTCGGCTCGCCGGCAAAGCGCGCCGAATACACGCCGGGCGCACCGCCGAGCGCGTTCACGCACACGCCCGAGTCGTCGGCCAGCGCCGGCAGGCCGGTCAGGCGCGCAGCGTGGCGCGCCTTCTCCAGGGCGTTCTCGACGAAAGTGGCGTGCGGCTCCTCGGCTTCCGGCACGTTGAATTCGCCCTGCGGGTGCAGGGTGAAACCGATCGGGCCGAGGATCTGCTGGAATTCCTTGAGCTTGCCGGCGTTGTTCGAGGCGAGGATGAGGCGTTGGGTCATGGTGGTGGCGGGAGGGTAAGACGAAGGGGGTATTTTACCTTTTCGCGATTTCGCGCGCCGGTGGAGCCGTTGCCGCGGACCGTAGGGTGGGCACCTGTGCCCA
>DOUW01000304.1:0-377 GCA_003520365.1 Massilia sp. | reverse complement strand
GCACGGCGTGCCCACCCTACGGTCGGCGGCCGTGATGGCTTACTTGGCGATGCCGAGCGACTGCTTCTGCAGCCGCACCAGGTCCGCGATCCCGGCCTGCGCCAGGTCGAGCAGGCGGTTCATGCCGGCGCGATCGAAAGCGGCGCCCTCGGCCGTGCCCTGCACTTCGACGAAATGGCCCTGTTCCGTCATCACCACGTTCATGTCGGTGTCGCAGCCCGAATCTTCCAGGTAATCGAGATCCAGCACCGGCATGCCCTGGTAGACGCCGACCGAGATCGCGGCGACGAAGTGCTTCACCGGCACCGCGGCCAGCACGCCGCCGGCAACCAGCCTCGAAAACGCATCGTAGGCGGCCACCATGGCGCCGGTGATCG
>DOUW01000107.1:268-21742 GCA_003520365.1 Massilia sp. | reverse complement strand
GAGGCATGCCGCCATGGCGCCCGGCTGGCCGAGCGTGCCCGCGTGCTGCGCGTGCTGGTGGAAGATGGCCGCGCCTCGGGCGTCGCCGTGCAGGTCGGCGGCGAAACGCGGACGATCAAGGCGCCGATCGTGGTGCTCGCCGCCGGCGGCCTGGGCAGTCCGCGCCTGCTGCACGCCTCAGGCCTGGGGCCGCGCCATGCTCCCTTCTTCAGCGATCCGGTGATCGCCGTGATGGGCAGCGTGGACGACATCGACGGCGGCGCCGAGGTGCCGATGGCGGGCGGCCTGAGCCTGCATGAGGAAGGCGTCGCGCTGGCGGATTTGACCTTGCCGCAGCCGATGTACGCGGCTTTCGCGGCCCAGGTCGGGCGTGTCGACCGCCTGTTCGCGCACAGGCGCACCTTGTCGATGATGGTCAAGATCCGCGACGAGATCGGCGGCAAGGTGACGCCGCGCTGGGCCGACAAGCGGCTCACGGAAAACGATCGCCAGAAGCTGCGGCATGGCGTGGACATGGCCAGGGCGATCCTGCGCCAGGCAGGGGCGCATCACATTTTCCAGTCCTGGCATTTTGCGGCGCATCCGGGTGGGAGCGTGCGCATCGGGGAGGGAGTGGATGCCGATCTGCAAACGCCGACGCCTGGATTGTTCGTCTGCGACGCGTCCGTCATTCCCGAGCCGTGGGGCTTGCCGCCGACCTTGACGCTGCTGTGCCTGGGCAAGCGGCTGGGTGGGTGGATTGGCGAAGACCGGGTTCGTAGGGTGGGTTCTTGAACCNNGCAGCTCGGGGTTGTAGGGTGGGTTCTTGAACCCACGCGGTTTCACCCGATGATCAAAATCAGCAGCCACCGCAAACGCGGCGTGTGCGCAGTCGCTGTACAGCGTGGGTTCAAGAACCCACCCTACGCCTCCGCCAGCGCCGCCGATTCCCAGACAATCAGGCACCCAGCACAGGTAAAACCGTACCGTTCAATAATGCGGCGGCCGCTCGTTGATCGGGCTCTGCCCGGCTTCCTGCAGCGTGCGCACGTGCTCGGCCAGCTTGGTGACCATGGCCTCCAGTTGATCGATCCTGCGCGCCTGCTGGTAGACGATCCCGTTCAGGGAATCGACCAGGTCTTCCTGCTGCGCGAGCTTGATTTCGATGTCGACAAAACGGTCTTCGTGGTCCACGGTGCTTCCCTGGTTTAAACGGGCATTATGACATCAGCTTGGCGGCGTCCGGCTTCGGCGTATTCAGCAGCGCCTTCAAATTCGCCAGGCGCTCCTTCGGGCTGAGCACTTCGCTTTCCTTGGGCGGTGCGTCGCCCTCGTCCAGCGCCATCTCCTTGATGAAGCGCGACGGGTCGCAGTGCACCAGCTCGCCGGCGCGCTTCCTCTTCTTGCACCAGGTGACCTGCAGCGTGCGCTGGGCGCGCGTGATGCCGACGTACATCAGGCGCCGCTCTTCCTGGATGCGCGCCGCGATCTTCTCGATCGGGTCGTCGGGGTCGCCCTTGTGCGGCAGGATGCCCTCCTCAACGCCGACCAGGAACACGTGCGGATATTCCAGGCCTTTCGAAGCGTGCAGGGTCGACATGCGCACCGCGTCCTGCTCTTCGTCTTGGCCTTCTAGCATCGACATCAAGGCCACCATCTGCGTCAGCTCCAGCAGGTTCTTTTCTTCGCCGGTGCCGTCGCGTCCGCCGTTGCCGCGTTCCTTCAGCCAGTTGAGGAACTCCATGACATTCTGCCACTTGGCCTGCGCCGCGCGGTCGTCGAAGTTCTCGTACAGGTAGTGCTCGTAATTCATCTCCTTCATCATGTCGTCCAGCACCTCGGCCGCATTCTCGCCGCTGCCGGACGGGCCGGGGCGCGTGGCGCGGCTTTCCAGCTCGTCGATGAAGCGGCAGAAGTCGCGCAGCGGATGCAACTGGCGGTCCTGCAATTTCGCTTCGATGCCGCCCTTGCCGGCGGCCTCGAACAGCGAGCAGTTCCACTGCTTGGAGAATTCGCCGAGCACCTCGAGCGTGGCCATGCCGACGCCGCGTTTCGGGGTCGTCACCGCACGGATGAAGGCCGGGTCGTCGTCCTGGTTCGCGATCAGGCGCAGGTAGGCGATGATGTCCTTGATCTCGGCTTTGTCAAAAAAGCTCTGCCCGCCCGACATCGTGTACGGGATGCGCTCCTTGCGCAGCGCCTGTTCGATGATGCGCGCCTGGTGGTTGCCGCGGTACAGGATCGCGTAATCGGTCCACTTGTTCTTGCGTTGAAAATGGTCGGCCGAGATCATGATTGCGACCTGGTCGGCTTCCTGCTCGTCGCTCTGCATCCCCAAGACCTTGATCGGTTCGCCCAGGCCATGTTCGGACCACAGCGACTTCTCGAACAGTTTCGGGTTGTTGCCGATGACGGCATTCGCCGCCTGCAGGATGCGCGTGGTCGAGCGGTAGTTCTGCTCGAGCTTGATCACGCGCAGGTCCGGGAAGTCGGTCTGCAGGGTTTTCAGGTTTTCGACCGAGGCGCCGCGCCAGGCGTAGATCGCCTGGTCGTCGTCGCCCACCGCCGTGAACATCGGCTTCTTGCCGAGTCCCGTCACCAGCAATTTGACCAGCTCGTACTGGCAGGTATTCGTGTCCTGGTACTCGTCCATCAACAGGTAGCGCAGGCGGCGCTGCCAGCGGTCGCGGATCGGCTCGTTGTTGCGGAACAGCTCCACCGGCAGGCGGATCAGGTCGTCGAAGTCGACCGCCTGGTAGGCCTGCAACGTGGCGACATAGCTGCGGTAGATGCGGCCGGCCTGGGCCTCGTCCTCGTCCTTGGCGTTGTTGATGGCGTCGTCGGGATCGACCAGGCCGTTCTTCCACAGCGAGATCATGTTCTGGATGCGCCGCACTTCCTGTTTATCGGTCGTGACGGCCAGGCTGGAGACGATGGTGTAGCAATCGTCGCTGTCCATGATCGAGAACTTGTCTTTCAGGCCGACGCCGGCCGCTTCCTGGCGCAGGATTTTCACGCCCAGCGAGTGAAAGGTCGAGACCGTGATCTGCTTGGCCTGCTTCGGCTGTTTCAGCAGCTTGCCGATGCGCTCCTGCATCTCGAGCGCGGCCTTGTTGGTGAAGGTCAGCGCCGCGATCGTGCGCGGATCGTAGCCGCGGTCTTCGATCATGTACGCGATCTTCTGGGTGATCACCCGCGTCTTGCCCGAGCCGGCGCCCGCCAGCACCAGGCAGGGGCCGTCGAGGTAGAGCACGGCTTCGCTTTGCGGCCCGTTCAGGCCGAACTTTGGTGCATTAGACATGGGAAATATTCTTGAGGACAGCCGAGCATTGTAGCGAAGCCGGGATGGCCGCGCGCTACAATGTTGGGCATGAAAAAAATCTTCGTACTGTTGCTGGCAAGCATACTTGCCGTGCCGGCGCTGGCGCGCCCGCTGCTGGTCGCCGCCGCCAGCGATCTCGGCTATTGTATCGATGAACTCGCAGCCGCGTACCGGAAAACCGCACCCGACGCCGAGCTGAAAGTCTCGCTTGGTGCATCTGGCAACTTTTTTGCACAAATTCGCAACGGCGCGCCGTTCGAGGTCTTCCTGTCGGCCGACATGGACTATCCGCGCCAGCTGGCCAGGCTCGGCGTGGCTGACGGCGCCACCCTTGCCCCCTATGCGGTCGGGCGCATCGCCCTGTGGACGCTCGACCCGCAGCTCGACCCGAACAAGGGTTTGGCCGCCCTGCTGAACGACAAGCGCGTGCGCCGTTTCGCGATCGCCAATCCGGTCACCGCGCCCTATGGCAAGGCGGCCAGGGCAGCGCTCGAGCGCGACGGCCTGTGGCAGGCGGCGCAGTCAAAAATCGTGGTCGGCGAAAACATCGCCCAGACCGCGCAATTCGTCCAGACCGGCAACGCCCAGGCCGGCATCATCTCGTTTGCCACCCTGCACTCGACCAGGCTGAAAGGCGTCGGCCGTTATGCCCTCATTGCCCAGGACGGGCTGGCGCCGATCGAGCAAGGCGCCATCGTCACCCGCGCCGGCGCGAACAACCCGCATGCGGCCGGCTTCCTGCGTTTCCTCGGCTCGCCTGAAGCGCGCGCCATCCTTGCACGCAACGGTTTCAGCCTGCCGGCGGGCGCCGCCGAATGACGGATTGGCAGTTCCCGCCCGAGCTGTGGGACGCGATCGGCCTGACCCTGCGCCTGGCCTTCGTCACCTCGGCGGTGCTGCTGGTCATCGGCATTCCGCTCGCCAACTGGCTCAACAACAGCAGGCGGCGCGGCGTCATCTTCATCGAGACCCTGGTCAGCCTGCCGATCGTGCTGCCGCCGACCGTGATCGGCTTTTATTTGCTGATGCTGATGGCGCCGCAGCAACCGCTGGGCGCGGCCTGGCTGTCGGTGTTCGGCCATTCGCTGCCGTTTTCCTTCGCCGGGCTGGTCGCCGGCTCGGTCGTCTACAGCCTGCCCTTCGCGGTGCAGCCCTTCCAGGCGGCCTTCCGCGGCGTCGGGCGCGAGATGGTGCAGTCGGCGCTGGCCCTGGGCCTGACCAAACGGCAAGTGTTCTGGTCGATCGTGCTGCCGCTGTCGAAGCACGGCATCCTGACCGGCGTGTCGCTCAGCTTTGCCCACACGATGGGCGAGTTCGGCGTCGTGCTCATGCTCGGCGGGAATATCCCAGGAGAGACCCGGGTGGCCTCGATCGCGCTCTACGATGAAGCGCAGAAGTTGAATTATGGCGCGGCGCACGCATATGCCCTGGTGTTGCTGGCCATTTCCTTTGCCATCCTGATCGGGATCGCTTTCTTGCAACGCAGACAGAACGCGATCCTGCTATCCAATTGAGCGGTAATCAAGAGCGTTTAACAAAGCCTCCAGGGCAAGGCGCAGCGTCGATGACAGTACGCTTGTACGGCGAGACGATGCAACGCAGCCATGGAGGTTGTGTTGGACGCACGATCGGTTACCATCGCCCCTTTGGCGCACTGCGCCACCCGACGACGAGCACGAGAAACGATGAAATTCGAACACCTGATTGAAATTAACGACCCGCTCAACCCGCTGATCGACACGATCACCCGCGAACAGCTGTGGCGCGGCCTGGTCATCCGCGCCGAGTCGCCGAAAATGTTCGTGCCGCACCTGGACGAGTGCGCCATCGGCGAGCGCAACAGCGGCACCTTCACGCGCCGCCTGCGCTACGGCGACCTGGTCATCGAAGACACCGTCGTGCTCACGCCGCTGCAGCAGGTACGCTACGAGGTGCCGGCCCAGGGCGAGATCCAGGCGTCCACTCTCACCATGACCATCGAGGCCCCGGACGAGGCCCGTCTTTTCGTGCGTTTCTGCTACGACGACGGCACCGGCGACCACGTCGACGCGGCGAACAAGATGTACGACGAGTTCAAGAAATCGGCCTACCAGGAAGCGGACCTCGACACGATCCGCATCCTGCGCCAGCTGGCGGCGCAGGGCAAGCTCGACGCAAGCTATCTGAATTAATTTGCAAGACGATTACACTGCACCTCTGGGTAATCGCGCTGCATCCCGTACGGTGGGCACTCTGTGCCCACGCGTAACGCCGCATACCGACTGCTGGGACCGAACTGATGCGACGACGTTCCGTTGACGTGTGTCATTGATCACACGCGACGCCACCTGGACCGCCACATGCCTGCCCTACAATCCGCGGCACTATGTCCCGCTACCGCCGCGCCTACAACGGTCATACCTACTTCTTCACGTTGGTCTCGTTCCGGCGCCGGCCCATCCTCTGCTACTCACCCATCCGCAATGCCCTGCGCTCGGCCCTGATCGAGGTACGTCAACGGCGGCCCTTCGAGATCGATGCCTGGGTCCTGATGCCGGACCACCTGCATTGCATCTGGACGCTGCCTTCTGGTGATACCGATTACTCGACGCGCTGGGCGCTCATCAAACGTCTGGTATCGCGTTCATGTGCGCATGAGCTCGACGATGGCTGGCGGCCGAGTACTTCACGCATCAAGCACCGTGATTCCATCGTCTGGCAGCGCCGATTTCATGAACACATGATTCGTGACGAATGGGATTTCGAGCGGCACGTGGATTACATCCATTTCAATCCGGTGAAACATCGGCATGCCAACAGCGCGGCAACGTGGCCGTTTTCGACGTTTCATCGGTATGTGCGGGAAGGTGTATATCCGGCGGATTGGGGCGGCACGGCGCATGCGGCACGGATTGAGTGGGAATAGCCGCGTACGTGACCGGAGTTGGAGCCGCGGAGCGACAAGTTGCGGCAGCGGACTCCGGTCACGCACGTAACGCGTGGGCACGGGGTGCCCACCCTACGGTCAGGTTCCCGGTTCTGAATCAGCGGGGTCCGTGTGATTCGCCCCTTTCGCCAGGTTAGCCGCCAGGTCGCGCAGCGCGGTGCGCACGCCCTCCTCGATCACGGGGTGATAGAAGGGCATGTCGAGCATCTGCGGCACGGTCAGGCGGGCCTGCACGGCCCAGGCCAGCAGGTGGGCGATGTTCTCGCCGCGCGGGGCGATCATCTCGGCGCCCAGGAAGCGGCAGGTGCCGTACTCCGCATACACGCGCAGCATGCCCTTGTTCTGCAACATGACCCGGCTGCGGCCCTGGTTCTCGAACGAGACCTTGCCGATGGCGAACTTCGGCCGTCCGCCCTCGCACAGCGCCTTGTAGCTCTTGCCCAGCGTAGCAATGTTCGGCTCGGTGAAGGCGATCCCCAGCGGGGTGCGGCGCAGGCCCGGACGCACGTCGGGGAAGCGGCCCGCGTTCTCGCCGGCGATCTTGCCGTGGTCGGCCGCCTCGGCCAGCAGCGGCAGCTCGTTGTTGGCGTCGCCGGCGATGAAGATGTGGCTGTTCCCGCACTGCATGGTGCGGCTGTCAAACGCCGGGATGCCGTTCGCCTGCAGTTCGATCCCGGTTTCCTCCAGTCCCATGCCATGCACGTTCGGCGCACGGCCGGTGGCGACCAGGACGTACTGGAAACGCTCGGCCGTCTCCTTGCCGAGCGCGTCGCGCGTGGTGAGCAGCACCTCGTCGCCCTGCTGTTCTGCGCGCACGACCTCGGTCTGGAAGCGCAGGTCGAGTTCCTGGGACAGCGTGCGCGTGGCCGCGTGCAGCACCTCAGGGTCGCTCAGGTGGGCGACGCTGCCGCCGCGCGCGAACAGGGTCGTGCGCACGCCCAGGCGGCTCAAGGCCTGGCCCAGTTCGAGGCCGATGACGCCGGTGCCGATCACCGCCACCGAGCGCGGCAGATCGTCCCAGTAAAACACGTCGTCGCTGGTGACGACGTTCGGGCCGACGTCCTTCAATTGCGGCAGCATCACGGGCGTGGAGCCGGTGGCGATGACGATCGCCTTCGCCTCGATCTCGGTATGCTCGTCCACGCGCAGCGTGTGCGGCCCGGTGAAGCGTGCGCGTCCCTGGATCTTGTCCTGGGCCGGAAAATGTTCGACGCTCTCGAGCACGAAGCCGACGAAGCGGTCGCGCTCGCGGCGCACGCGCTCCATCACCGCGCGCCCGTCGATGCGCTTGTCGCCGGGATGCACGCCGAAACCGGGCGCCAGGTCCAGCATGTGGGCCGCGTCGGCGGCGGCGATCAGGAGTTTGCTGGGCATGCAGCCGACCCGCGCGCAGGTGGTGCCGTAAGGTCCGCTTTCGATGGCGACCGTGCGTGCGCCTTCGGCATGCGCGGCGCGATAGGCCGACATGCCGGCCGTGCCGGTGCCGATGATGGCGACGTCCACATTGAGTTTGTTCATCTTGTCCCTCGTTTGCTGTGCCGCCATGACGATACGCTGTTTCGGGCTCAGATGTCGAGCGGATCGACCTCGAGCGACCAGCGCACCCGCGTCTTCATCGCGCGCAGCAGACCCATCCACTCCTTCAGGAAGGCCTGCAGGGCGGGACGCGAGCTCGACTCGACCAGCAGCTGGGCGCGGTCGACGTTGTGGACCCGGGTCATGGTCATCGGGATCGGGTCGTTCAGCGTGACGGCATCGGTCGGCAGGATGTCCCGTGCCTCTTCCAGGAAGGCGATGGCGTTGGCCAGTTCCGGCGCCTCGGCGCGCAGCAGGGCCTGGTACATGTAGGGCGGCAGCGCGGCCTGGCGCCGCTCTTCCAGCAGGCTGCCGGCGTAGCGGTCGTAGTCGTGGCGCACCACCGCCGAGTACAGCGGATGCTGGGCATAGCGGGTCTGGATCAGCACCTCGGAGGCAAGGCCGGCGCGGCCGGCGCGGCCCGCCACCTGCATCAGCTGGGCGAACAGGCGCTCGCTGGCGCGGTAGTCCTGCGAAAACAGGGCCGTGTCCGGGTTCAGGATGCCGACCAGGGTCAGCTTTTTGAAATCGTGGCCCTTGGCGACCATCTGCGTGCCGATCAGGATGTCGACTTCTCCCCGGTGCACGGTGTCGAAGGCCTCCTGGGCACTGCCCTTCTTGCGGGTCGAGTCGGCGTCGATGCGCAGGATGCGCGCCTGCGGGAACATCGCCGCCAGCCCTTCCTCGAAGCGCTGGGTGCCGCGTCCCAAAGGCTGCAGGTCGATGTTGCCGCAGGTCGGGCAGTGACGGGGGATGCGCAGCTCCAGGCTGCAGTGGTGGCAGCGCAGCCGGTGTTCGGGCTTGTGCAGCACCATGAAGGAAGTGCAGCGGGTGCAGTTGCTGATCCAGCCGCAGGATTCGCAGGTGATCACCGGCGCATAGCCGCGCCGGTTCAGGAACAGCAGCGACTGTTCGCCGCGCTCGAGCCGCGTGCGCAGCGCGGCCAGCAGGCCGGAGGTCAGGCCCTCTTTCGGCTTGTCGCGCTCCATGTCGAGCAGGCGCACGGTCGGCAGCACGGCGTCGCGCACGGCGCGCTCGCGCAGCTCCAGCTTGCGGTAACGGCCGGTCTGGGCATGGTGCCAGCTCTCCAGCGAGGGCGTGGCCGAGCCGAGCACGATCGGGATCGCCAGCTGCCAGGCGCGCCACACGGCCAGGTCGCGCGCCGAATAGCGCAGGCCTTCCTGCTGCTTGTAGGAGGGGTCGTGCTCCTCGTCGATGACGATCAGTTTCAGGTGCGGCAGCGAGGCCAGGATCGCCAGGCGCGTGCCCAGGACGATACGGGCCTGTCCCGCATGCGCGGACAGCCAGTGCAGCATGCGCTCGCCTTCCGACAGGCTGCTGTGCAGGGTGGCCAGCATCAGGCCCGGGAAGCGCGCGCGGATGTTCGCTTCCAGCTGCGGCGTCAGGTTGATCTCGGGGACCAGGATCAGGATCTGGGCCTGGGGATCGCGCGCCAGCACCTGGGCGCAGGCTTGCAGGTAGACCTCGGTCTTGCCGCTGCCGGTGACGCCGTACAGCAGCAATGGCGTAAAGCCGCGCGCACCGCCGATGGCGTCGGCCGCCTCGCGCTGGGCCGGGTTCAGGGGCGGCATGCCGGACGGCGTGGCGTCGTTCGCCACGTGCAGCTTGGCCAGCTTTTTCAGTGCGCGGTCGAGCGCGACCGTCTTGGGCACGCGCAGGTTCTTCGGCAAGCCGGGCAAGGCGACTTCGCCCAGCGGACGCTGGTAGTAGTCGGCCGCGAAACCAGCCAACGCCAGCCATGCCGGCGACAGCGGCGCCAGCTGGGTACGTACCTCCAGCGCATGTTTGAGCTTGTCCGGCGGGACGTCGGTCTCGTCCTTGATCGCGACAATGATCCCCATCGCCTCGCGCCGCCCGAAGCTCACCAACGCCAGTTGGCCGACCTGCGGCGCGGCGTCGTCCTCGTACGGCCAGCCGTAGTCGAACACGCTGTTGAGCGGCGTATCGAGGGCGATTTGTAGGATGCAGTAGGGCACGTCGTCTGGCTGTGAAAGGCTGTGGAAAACTTTGTGGAGAATGAACTGCTTGACCAGTGGAGAAGTTTACGTTAAGTCAAACCATGCATAGACTAGCGGAAATACAAGAAAAATTACACTCTAAAAATCAATTACTTACAGAGGTCAAAGTAGTCCACAGCAACTTGCTTCCCTATCTGCAATGATTGTGTATAACCCGCGATTTACTGGTTTTGCATGCGCCCGAGTAATGAATATTTAAACAATTATCTGCGAAGCTTTTCCTAAGTATCGGTAAACACGAGCATTTTTATTGCTGAGTTGTTCGTGCTGTTGATAACTTTGTGAACAAGGCCCTGAAAAACGGCGATTTTTCTGGGAAAACTAGTTTTCGGAATTGCAATCCCAAGAAGTAAACGCAGAAAAATCGTTTGCATTCAATAGCTTGCGATCTTTGTTCACTCATCCAATTGTCCACAGGTAGACGGCTTGCATTTTTGAAACATGTGAACAAGTGTGATTTTGCTGCGCTGCCCTGTGGACGCCAGCGCTGCCTGAGCGCCTTCGACAAGGGAGAAACACGCTGCGGCGCACGATCGTGCACCGCAGCGCGTCAGAAAAGACGGCGTCAGCCGGCGCGCTGCTTGCGGCTGAAGCTGTGGACAGCTTCCACCATGGCGCTCACCGATTCCGGCGGCGTGAACTGTGAAATGCCGTGGCCGAGGTTGAACACGTGACCCGAACCGGCGCTCGGCACGCCATAGGCGGTGAGCGAACGCTCGACTTCGGCGCGGATCTGCTCCGGCGAAGCGAACAGGATGGCCGGGTCCAGGTTGCCCTGCAGGGCGACGCGGTCGCCGACCATGGCGCGGGCGCGGCCCAGGTTGACGGTCCAGTCCAGGCCCAGCGCGTCGGCGCCGATGTTCGCCATCTCGTCGAGCCAGATGCCGCCGCCCTTGGTGAACACGATCGCCGGAATGCGCACGCCGTCCTTCTCGCGCTGCAGCTGGCTGACCACCGTCTCCATGTACTTCAGCGAGAATTCCTGGTAGGCGCCATCGGCCAGCGCGCCGCCCCAGGAGTCGAAGATCATGACGGCCTGGGCGCCGGCGTCGATCTGGGCGTTCAGGTACTGGGCGACCGCCGTGGCGTTGATCTCCAGGATGCGGTGCATCAGGTCGGGGCGTGCGTACAGCATCTTCTTGATGGTGTGGAATTCACGCGAACCCTGGCCTTCGACCATGTAGCAGGCCAGCGTCCACGGGCTGCCCGAGAAGCCGATCAGCGGCACGCGGCCGTCCAGCGCGGTGCGGATCTGGGTAACGGCCTTGAACACGTAGTCGAGCGAATCCATGTCCGGCACGCGCAGCGCCAGCACGTCGGCTTCGCTCTGCAGCGGACGCTCGAACTTCGGGCCTTCGCCGTCGGCGAAATACAGGCCCAGGCCCATCGCGTCGGGCACGGTCAGGATGTCGGAGAACAGGATCGACGCGTCCAGCGGATAGCGGTCGATCGGCTGCAGCGTGACTTCGGTGGCGTAGTCCGGGTTTTTCGCCAGCCCCAGGAACGAACCGGCGCGCGCGCGGGTGGCGCGGTATTCCGGCAGGTAGCGTCCCGCCTGGCGCATCAGCCAGACGGGCGTGTACTCGGTCGGCTGGCGCAGCAGGGCGCGCAGGAAGGTATCGTTCTTGAGCGGGGCAAATTGTGGCATGGCTGGCAATATTTGGCGTCGTGAAGAGGGGTATTATCGCATCCTTGGGGGTGACTCTGCATCCGACGAAAAACCTGTCAACTCTTATAATGCGGTTCCATCCCTTTTCGACGCCAACCGCCATGACCGACCCGCACCGCCCACAGGCCGCGCCCTGCGGCACCTGGACTTCCCCGATCAGCGCCGCCGTGGTTGCGGCCGGCGCCATGCCGCTGTCGCAGCTCGCGCTCGACGGCGATGACGTGCTGTGGCTGGCCGGCCGCGCGAGCGAAGCCGGCCGCACCACCCTGCTGCGCCGGCGCGCCGCCAGCCAGGCCGAGCTCACGCCCGCCCCCTTCAACGTGCGCAACCGCGTGCACGAGTACGGCGGCGGCGCCTATGCGGTGGACGGGGGCACGGTGTGGTTCTCGCACCATGCCGACAACCGCCTGTACCGCGTCGACAACGATGGCGCGCCGGTCCTGATGACCAGGGAAGACGCGGTGCGCTACGCCGACTTCGTGCCCGACCGCGCACGCAGCCGCCTGGTCGCGGTGCGCGAAGACCACCTGGCGGGCGAAGCCTACCCGGTCAATACGATCTGCGCGGTCGGCTTCGACGGCAGCGAGACGATCCTGGTCGACGGCAACGACTTCTATGCGGCGCCGCGCCTGTCCCCGGACGGGCGCCACCTGGCCTGGCTGTGCTGGGACCACCCGCGCATGCCCTGGCAGGGCACCGAGCTGTGGGTGGCCAATGTCGCCCCGGACGGCAGCCTGGTCGATGGCCGCATGGTCGCGGGCGGCATGGATGAATCGATCTGCCAGCCGGAGTGGTCGCCCGACGGCCTGCTGCACTTCGTGTCCGACCGCAGCGGCTGGTGGAACCTGTACCGCTTCGAGCACGGCGTGGTGCACGCGCTGTGCCCGCGCGAAGCGGAATTCGGCGGCCCGCACTGGGTCTTCGGCGGCGCGATGTACGGCTTCCGCTCGGCCGACGAGATCGTCTGCACCTATATCGAAGAGGGCGTCAGCCGCCTGGCGCGCCTGTCCACGCGCGGCTGCGCCCTGACGCCGATCGATACGCCCTACCAGGAAATCCGCGAACTGCGCGTCAATTCCGGCAAGGTGGCGCTGCTGGCCGGCTCGCCGACGATCGCGCTGGAACTGGCCCTGGTCGACGTCGACAGCGGCGCGCGCGAGGTACTGGCGCGCTCGATCGAACACCTGCCCGACGCGGGGTATTTGTCGGTCCCGCGCAGCATCCGCTACCCGAGCGCGAACGGCCGCACCGCCTACGCCTTCCACTACGCACCGGCCAACAAGGACTACACGCCGACCGATGGCGAGCTGCCGCCTCTGATCGTGATCGGCCACGGCGGCCCGACCGGCATGGCGACCAGCACCCTCAAACTGGCCACCCAGTTCTGGACCAGCCGCGGCTTTGCCGTGCTCGACGTGAACTACGGCGGCAGCACCGGTTTCGGGCGCCACTACCGCGACCTGCTGCGCGGCCAGTGGGGCGTGATCGACGTCGAGGACTGCGTGGCCGGCGCGCGCCACCTGGCCGAACAAGGGCTGGCCGACCCCGAGCGCCTCCTGATCCGCGGCAGCAGCGCCGGCGGCCTGACGACCCTCTCCGCCCTTACCTTCCACGACGTGTTCAAGGCCGGCGCCAGCTACTACGGCGTGTCCGACCTGGCCGGGCTGGACGCCGACTCGCACAAGTTCGAGTCGCACTACAACGAATACCTGATCGCCCCGAAAGCCCAGGCCGCGGCCGTGTACCGCCAGCGTTCGCCGATCCATCACACCGCCTCGCTCACGCGCCCGATGATCTTCTTCCAGGGCCTGGACGACAAGGTGGTGCCGCCGCAGCAGTCGGAGTCGATGGTGGAAGCGCTGCGCGCGCGCGGGGTGCCGGTCGCCTACATCACGCTCGAGGGCGAAGGCCACGGCTTCCGCAAGGCCGACAGCGTGGTGCGCACCCTGGAAGCGGAGCTGGTGTTCTACCTGCGCGTGTTCGGCATTGCGGTGCCGGGCGAGCTGCCCCGGGTGGAAATCGAGAATTTACCTGCATGACATTGACAAGCCCACGCAAACGCATTGACGGCCTTTCCGACGAATTCAAGCGCGCCCTCGGCCTGCTCGCGATAGCTGGCGAGCCGGTCGGCCGCAAGCGCGTCCACGAATGCCTGAAACTCATCTACGACGCCGCATTTACCGAAAAGGCTTCGAACGAAGACCTGAGCACCCTGCGCGACAATGGCCTGATCAGGGAAGTGACGGGCCGCGGCTTCGTCATCGAGCCCGAGCTGGCTTGGCCAATGTTGCACGCCATGCTCGATGCCGACGAGCTGGAAACGCTGGCGCTCGCCTATCTGCACGAGATGCCCTTGCGGATCGACTGGCAGGGCCGGCCGGTGCTGCGCAGCTACCGCCAGGGCGTTGCCCTGCTACGCCTGGCGCTCATCGAAGGCAAGGACGCAGCCCACGTAACACCGCTGTTGACGGCTTGCCTGGCATGCCATGAAGCCGCATATTCGCATCCGCTGGTCGACATCTGCGCGCGCCCCTTCGAGCCGGAACTGGTCGACCGCATCCACCCGAAACTGCGCGACGACGTGCTGGCGGTACTGATCGCCCATGTCCAGCGCGAACCCGCCGCCGCATCCGATATCCGCACCTACGTCGAGCGCCACGTCGCCCACGGCGGCGCCTCGATGGCCCTGCGCGTGTCCCTGGCCGAGCACCTGATCCTGTGCGGCCGCCTGGACGATGCCGGCACCCTGCTGGCGGAGCTGGACGACTCGGCCGCCCTGTTCTACCGCAGCGTGATCCTGCTGCTGCGCGACCAGCTCGACGAGGCCCTGAGCGGCTTCGAGGCGGCCTTGAAACTGCTGCGGCGCGAGACCGGCAAGCGCAAGGCGATCTTTGCCGGCATCGGCGGGCACCTGTACGTGGCGGCCCTGCTGCGCCGCGGCGACGCCAAGCACCAGAAGCTGGTCGAGAGCTACCTCGACAGCGCCACGCGCGCCGTGCAGAGCCACGACACCGCCGTCTACCAGCAACTGAGCATGCTGCGCCAGATCCGCGGCGGCACCGTCGACGCCGAGATGCTGCCCTCGCGCAGCTGGGAAAGCGCGCTGCAGCCTGTGATGTTCCGGGCGCTGCTGCACTGGTGGCTGGGCATGCCGCAGTTGTCGGCCCGGCGCGCGCAACTCGAAGAGAGCCTGGCGCTGTCGGAAGCCGCCGGTTTCGACTTCATCAGCGCCCAGCTGGCCGGTCTGCTGGGGCAATTGGGCGGCGTCCAGCACGAGCAGCGCGCCATCGCCCTGCGCCAGCGCCACCGCTTGAGCGACATGACGCTCTGGTTCGAGCGCGAGCAGCCTTGGGAACGCCAGCTGAACGCCCTGATCAACCTGCAGCCTGCCGTCAACGTCGAAGTGGTGAAGGAATCGCGCCTGGTCTGGCTGCTGCGCTACGACGCGCACCTGGGCGGCATCCAGGAAATCGAGCCGCGCGAGCAGAAACGCGATGCCCAAGGCGGCTGGAGCCGCGGCCGCCCGATGGGCCTGAAACGCCTGCTCGACGAGGCCGGCTCGCTCGATTTCGTCACGTCCCAGGACTTGCAGGTGGTGGCCAGCATCGGCGCCCAGCGCCAGCATTACGGCAGCGGGCTGCGCTACGATTTCGACCTCGACAAGGCGGTCGCCGCGCTGGTCGGCCACCCGCTGCTGTTCTGGTTCGACTCGCCCGGCACCCGGGTCGAACTGCTGCCGGGCGAACCGGAGCTGCTGGTAAAGGCCGACCGCGCGCATGTGACGATCTCGCTACGTCCGCCCGTGCGGCTCGGCGACGGCGACGTGGTCGTCACGCGCGAATCGCCGACCCGGCTGCGCGTGGTGCGTATCCGCGAGGAGCACCACCGCATCGGCGCCATCGTCGGCGACGGCCTGGTGGTCCCGCTGGAAGCCGAGGTGCGGGTGCTGCAGGCGATTGGCGCGATCTCCTCGATCGTCACGGTGCAGTCCGACATCGGCAGCAGCGCCGCCGACCTGGAACGCATCGACGCCGACCCGCGCCTGCACGTGCACCTGCTGCCCTACGGCCAGGGCCTGCGCATCCGCATCCTGGTGCGCCCGCTACCGGACACTGGCGCCTATTACGCGCCGGGCAGCGGCGCCGAGCGCGTGATCGCCGACGTCAACGGCGTGCGTACCGAAGCCAGGCGCGACCTGAACGCCGAGCGCGAAAGCCAGCGCCAGCTGCTGGCGGAGTGCCGCGCGCTCGAAAGCGCCGAGGAAGAGCACGACGAATGGCTGCTCGGCCAGCCGCTGGCCTGCCTGGAACTGGTGAGCGAACTGCAGGAACTCGATGCGTCGAAGGTCGTGATCGCCTGGCCCGAAGGAGAACCTTTCAGGGTCAGCAAGAAGGTCTCGTCGAAGTCGGTACGCCTGAGCATCAAGCGCGACAAGGACTGGTTCGCCGCCAACGGTGAGGTCGTGGTCGACGAAAACCGCGTGCTCGACCTGGTCTCGCTGCTGGAAAAGCTGCGCGGCAGCGAAGGCCGCTTCGTGGCGCTGGGCGACAACCAGTTCCTGGCGCTGACGAACGAACTGCACCGCCGATTGACCGACCTGGCCGCCTACACCGACGCCGACGCGCAAGCGCTGCGCGTGCACCCGCTGGCCAGCTTCGCGCTGGAGGAACTGGCGCTCGATGCCGGCGGCGTGGAAGCCGATAAAGCCTGGCGCGCGCACCTGCAGAAGATGGCCGCGAATGCCGAGTACGTGCCGCAGCTGCCGAGCACCCTGCAGGCCGAGCTGCGCGACTACCAGCGCGAGGGCTTCGAGTGGCTGGCGCGCCTGGCGCACTGGGGCGTGGGCGTCTGCCTGGCCGACGACATGGGTCTCGGCAAAACCCTGCAGGCGCTGGCCCTGATCCTGCTGCGCGCGCCGAACGGGCCGACCCTGGTGGTCGCGCCGACGTCGGTCTGCACCAACTGGATCGCCGAAGCCGCGCGCTTCGCGCCCACGCTGAACATCCAGCTGTTCGGTCCCGGCGAGCGCGCCGACATGGTCGACAGCGCCGGCCCGTTCGACGTGATCGTCGCCAGCTACGGGCTGCTGCAGCTGGAAGCGCCGCTGTTCGCGAAGAAGACCTGGCACACCATCGTGCTCGACGAAGCGCAAGCCTTCAAGAACGCGGCGACGCGCCGCTCGCAGGCGGTGATGGCGCTGCGCGGCGAGTTCCGCATGATCGCCACCGGCACGCCGCTGGAAAACCACCTGGGCGAGTTGTGGAACCTGTTCCGCTTCATCAATCCCGGTCTGCTCGGGACCAGCGACCAGTTCCAGCTGCGCTTTGCCGGTCCGATCGAAAAGGCCCAGGACAAGCGCGCCGAAGCGGGTGCGCGGGCACGCCTGCGGCGCCTGACGCAGCCCTTCATCCTGCGCCGCACCAAGAGCCAGGTGCTGACCGAGCTGCCGCCGCGCACCGAGATCGTGATCCCGGTCGAATTGACGCCGGAAGAGACGGCGCTGTACGAATCGCTGCGGCGCGAGGCGCTCGATAAACTGGCCGCGCTGGAAGCGCCCGAGAGCCAGAAGTCGATCGCGATCCTGGCCGAGATGATGCGGCTGCGGCGCGCGGTCTGCAATCCGGAGCTGGTTGCGCCCGGCATCGGCATCGCCAGCAGCAAGCTGTCCACCTTTGCGCACCTGATCGACGATTTGCTGGAGAACCGCCACAAGGTGCTGGTGTTCAGCCAGTTCGTCGACCATTTGAGCCTGATCCGCAAGCACCTCGACGCGCGCGGCATCCGCTACCAGTACCTGGACGGCGCGACCCCGATGCAGGAGCGGAAAAAACGGGTCGACGCCTTCCAGGCCGGAGAAGGCGATCTGTTCCTGATCAGCCTGAAGGCCGGCGGCGTCGGCATCAACCTGACGGCGGCCGACTACGTGATCCACATGGACCCGTGGTGGAACCCGGCGGTCGAGGACCAGGCCTCGGACCGGGCGCACCGCATGGGCCAGCAGCGCCCGGTGACCATCTACCGCCTGGTGGCGCGCCACACGATCGAGGAAGGCATCGTCGAACTGCACCACCACAAGCGCGACCTGGCCGAGAGCCTGCTCGAAGGCGGCGACATGGCCGCGCGCATGTCCCCAAGCGACATGCTGGCGATGCTGCAGCAGGGCCTGGAGAAGCACTGACGCGCCGAGCGCGCACTTGTCGCGCGCGTCCGATCCGTGTGATCATTGCCGCTTTTGCAAGCGAACCCGACGGTGGATGAGGCGCGCAGGGGCCATTTGTACGAAACGTGACGGTTTGTTTCAGCCGCCCGCAAGCGGCCTGAATGGTGCTACTCTGGCGCGCTGGCCCACATATCGCCGGGGCCGCGCCCCGATCTACACTCCACAGGGCAGATGACGATGATGAAAACAAAACTCGCGCTGGCAGCGATTGTCGCCAGCCTCGTGCTGGCGCCAANNCCCCCCCCCCCCCCCCGCGACCGCCCCCCCCCCCCCCCCCCCAAAGCCGGCCAAGAGCACCAAGCCGAAGGCGGCGAAGGTAGTGAAGTCCAAAGCATCCAAGGCCAAGGCGCCCGCCGCCAAGGGCAAGTCGAAGGGCAAGGGCAAGGCCGTCGCTGCGGCCGCCGCCACCGGCGCCGCTGTCGCAGCCGCCGCGCCGCGCCAGACCACATCCGAAAAGCGCCTCGACCGCCGCGCCGATTCCTACAGCATGCAGTACCTGACCGCGCTGTGGCGCATCGATCCGGAAGGCGGCATCGCGGTCGGCAAGTTCGACGCCGCCGCCAGCCTGACCATCCCCGACGACGCCACCCGCGCCAAGAAGCTGGCCTTCGCCAACGAATGGCTGGAGAAGTTCCGCAAGCTCGACCAGCGCCAGATGTCGCCGCGCCAGCGCACCGACATCGCGCTCCTGATCAACAAGCTCGAGACCGACGTCTGGCGCTTGACCACCTTCCGCGAATTCGAGTGGAACCCGTCGCTGTACAACGTGGCCCAGCCGCTCGACCTGATCCTCAACACCGAATACGCGGCCAAGCCCCAGCGCCTGCGCACCATCCTGCGGCGCCTGGCGGACGTGCCGGCCTACTACCAGGCGGCGCAAGCCACGATCAAGAACCCGACCCGCGAGCACACCCAGCTGGCGATCGCGCAGGCGCCGGGCACGCTGGCGGTGCTGGCCGACCTCGGCCAGGCGGCGCAGGACTCGATCCTCAACGTCCAGGAAAAAGCCATCTTCGCCCAGCGCATCGCCAACGCCGGCACCGCGGTGCTGGGCTACGTCGATTACCTGAGCAACCTGGACAAGACGCTGGCGCAGAACGGCCAGGCGCGTCCCTTCCGGATCGGCAAGGCACTGTACGAGCAGAAGTTCGCGCTCGAGATCCAGTCGGCCAGCAGCGCCGAGCAGACCTATCGCAAGGCCCTGGCCGCGCGCGAGGAACTCTTGGGCCGCATGGACGCGATCTCGGACGAGCTGTGGCCGCGCTACATGGCGAACACGCCGAAGCCGAACGACCGCTTCAGGAAGATCGGCATGCTGATCGATAAGCTCTCGAGCCGCCACGTCGCGCGCGAGAACTTCCTGCCCGAGATCCGGCGCCAGATCCCCGAGCTGCAGGACTGGGTCATCAAGCACGACCTGCTCACGCTCGACCCGAACAAGCCGCTCGAAGTGCGCGAGACCCCGATGTACCAGCGCGGCGTGGCCGGCGCCAGCATCGATGCGCCGGGCCCCTACCGTCCGAAGGACCGCACCTACTACAACGTCACGCCATTGGATGGCCTGTCGGCGGAGCAGGCCGAGAGCAGCCTGCGCGAGTACAACGAGTGGATCCTGCAGATCCTGAACATCCACGAAGCCATCCCCGGCCACTACGCCCAGCTGGTGCACGCGAACCGCTCGCCCTCGCTGGTCAAGTCCCTGTTCGGGAACGGCGCCATGGTCGAGGGCTGGGCGGTATACGGCGAGCGCATGATGCTCGAATCCGGCTACGGCGGCAACGCGCCCGAGATGTGGCTGATGTACTCGAAGTGGAGCCTGCGCAGCGTCACCAACACCATCCTCGACTACTCGGTCCACGTGCTGGGCATGCAGCAAAACGAAGCCATGGACCTGCTGGTGCGCCAGGCCTTCCAGACGCGCCAGGAAGCGACGGAAAAATGGCGCCGCGTGCAGCTGTCGTCGGTGCAGCTGACCAGCTACTTCAGCGGCTACGCCGAGATCATGGAACTGCGCGAGCAGCGCAAGCAGGCCCTGGGCGAGCGCTTCAACCAGAAGGCCTTCCACGACCAGTTCCTCAGCTACGGCAATGCGCCGGTGAAGATGATCGCGGAGTTGATGCGGGACTGACCGTCCTCGCAGCGAACCGCAAGAGCCGGGACCGCGTGTCCCGGTTTTTTTTTGCGCTGCGGCGCGCCTCCTCGCTGGCATTCTCATGCCCTTTGCCTACGGCCCTATGGCGTCCCCATCCGGCACGCGCAAGGTGCTCCCCCACAGAAAAACGCCTTGTAATTATATAAGTGATCGTTTACTCTTATATTCATGGCGGCGCAAAACAGCAGTTCACCGGCGCCAGGACACGATCAGACGACTGGCCCACCGCACCTTGTCTGTATCGACCAACCAGCGGGGATTGCTCTGAAAGGAACTGTGATGGAACGCTCGACGATAACGAAAGCAGCAGGGAACTGGATCAACGGCGCCTGGAACGATGGCGGCACGCTCAGGCAGGCCGTCAGTCCCTCGAACGGCCAGCCGCTCGGCAACTACCTGGACATCGGCCCGGAAGAAGCGCGGCAGGCAATCCAGGCCGCGCGCAGCGCCTTCGATACCACCGGCTGGTCCAGGGACCGCTCCCTGCGCTCGCGCGCCCTGTTCGAACTGGCCGGCGAGGTGGCGAAGCGGGCGGATGAGATGGCGCTGATGCTGGCGCGCGAAGGCGGCAAGCTGCTGGCGCAGACCCAGTGGGAGCTGCAGGTGACGGTGGACTGGCTGCGCCACGGCGCCGCGACCGCGCTGCTGCAGACCGGCGGCCGCGCGCTCGAAGCCGCCCCCGGCCTGCACTTCCACTCCGATCCCGAAGCGCTTGGCGTGGTCGGCGTGATCTCGCCCTGGAATTCGCCGGTCATCCTGTCGGTGCGCGCGGTCGCGCCGGCCCTTGCCGCCGGATGCACGGTGGTGCTCAAGCTGCCGCACCAGACGGCGCTGACCAATGCCTTGCTCGCCGCAGCGGTCGCCGCGACGAGGTCCCTGCCGCCCGGCGTACTCAACGTGATCACCGAAACCGGCAGCGTCGGCGCCGCGATGCTGGTCGATTCTCCCGACGTCGACATGATCAGCTACACCGGCAGCACCAAGGTGGGCCGGCTCATCGCCGCCAACGGCGCCAGGACGCTCAAGCGCCTGAACCTCGAACTGGGCGGCAAGGCGCCGCTGGTGGTGTTCGACGACGCCGACCTCGAGGCCGTGGTCCCGCAGATCGTCGCCGCCCTGGTCGTGATGAACGGCCAGTTCTGCTGCACCGGGGCGCGCGTGCTCGTCCAGCGCGGCGTCGCCGACAGGCTGCGCGCGGCGCTGGTGGAAGCCTACCGCAACGTGCGGCTCGGCGCCAGCGACGATCCCGACGCCCAGCTCGGCCCGCTGATCGACAAGGCAAGCGTGCAGCGCGTGGACGCGGTGGTCGCCGAGGCCGCATCCTACGCCAGCATCCTCGTGCGCGGCGGGCCCGTCACCGAAGGCCCGTTGGCCGCGGGCGCCTTCTACCGTCCCAGCCTGATCGAAGTCGAGTCCCTCGATGCCTACGTGGTCCGGAACGAGGTCTTCGGTCCGGTCCAGACCTTCGAGATCTTCGACGACGAAGCCGATCCCATCGCGCGTGCGAACGCCACCGAATACGGCCTTGCAGCGTCGGTCTTTTCCGGCGACCTGGCGCGCTGCCGCCGCGTCGGCAAGGCGATCCGGGCCGG
>DOUW01000107.1:0-220 GCA_003520365.1 Massilia sp. | reverse complement strand
CCGGGCCGGCCACATCTGGATGAACTGCTGGGGGGTGATGTCGGAACACTTCGAGCAGAGCGGCTTCAAGCAAAGCGGCATCGGTGTCCTGTGCGGTCCGCGCGCCATCGAGCAGTTCCAGGAGATCAAGGTCTACGCCTCGGCCGAAGCGACGCCGGCCGCAGCCTGATCGGGGACCGGCGCCGCGCGCCGGCGGCGCGCGGCCTGCCGGACTTTGCCT